>NZ_JBSFBZ010000037.1:0-76819 GCF_053593195.1 Saccharopolyspora sp. NPDC002376 | reverse complement strand
ACATGAACGGCGGTCATCCCCGCCGGTATCGCAGTTGCACACACAACACGATCACCACGGGGATGACCCTTTTTACTGCCTCGACACGCCCAACACGATCAACAACACGTCACCCCACGTGCCGATCCGGTTACCCAACAGCCTCTGAGATCCTGCGCGCGGAGTTCGTTCTGGAGACGCACTGCTGGCGGTTGGGTGTTCCGCGCCGCTCTCGTGGCTGGGCGGTGCGGAACGGGTCTCGCCAGCAATCAGCCGACCGCGTCACGGATGGTGTTGTAGAGGTCCAGGACTGCGGCGGCGGTGGGGATCAGCGCGATCAGCACGACATATTCGAGGCGGTCCAGCCAGCGGGCGCGGAACGGGGCGGCCGAGCTCGGCCCGCGTCCGGCGTAGTGCAGGCAGGCGACCCCGGCCAGCGCGGTCCCCGATCCCACCGCGAACAGCCAGTTCGCGTCCAATGTGGACAGCAGGCGGATGGTCAGGCCGATCAGCAGGACCAAGCCGATGACGATCGTCGCCACCCGTTGCGCGATACCCGCGTAGGAGCGGGAGCGCAGCAGCCAGGCGAAGGCCGCCAGTGCGACCAGGATCGGTGCCCACGGGGACGGATCGGCGAGCAGCACCAGGCAGCAGCCTGCCGTCACGATGCCGAGCGCGGTGACCAGACCGGTGAGGATGTGGGTCGCTCTCGTCGTCGGGCCGAGCACCGAGGAGCCGAGCGTGGGCTGCTCGTCGGCGCGGAACGAATCCATGTCGGCCGGCACCTTGGGCATCGGCAACCTCGCCACGCGCAGCGAGATCATCGGTGCGACCGCGGTCAACGCTGCGGTCAGCGCCACCGCCACCGCCGCCACCCGGGATCCCGGAAGGTCGAACAGCGGCACGCATGCGGTGATCGCCGCGCCGAGCGCAGATGCGGCGATGATGGGCGCGAACCAGGTGAACCGGTAGACCAGCAACGCCGCCGCAGTGGCGTAGACGGTCACCGCGGCGAGGCTGAGAGGCAGCGTGCCCGCCGCGACCGGCCATGGGACGTGCGGGGGGAGCGCCGTGGCTCCGGCAAGCAGCGCCGCCGGGACACCCGCAGCGGCGGTCGCCGTCGCAGCGTCCATGTCGCCGCGAGCGCGGGACAACGCACCTCCCGACACCACCAGCGCCACGGCGAGCACCGCGCACGACACCGGCGCCAGCGGGCTGCTGCTCAACGCCGTGGCGGCGAATGCGGTCGTCCCTATGAACAGCGCCACGGCGGCCAGCAGGCTCACTCGCCGCCCGGTCCTCGGCCGCCACGGCCCGGCGTGGGTCTGCGCGGCACCGGCGATCGCATCAACGGTGTCGTCGAAGACCAGCGGGGTTTCCCGGCTCGGGCGGTGTTGCAGGGACAGGATCTCGCCGTCCTGCATCAGCGTCGCCGACACGGTCAGTCCCGGTGCCAGCGGGGCGCCGCCGATGCGGGCGAGCACCCAGCCGGGGTGCTCGTCGGACCGGAGCGGCGCCCCGGTGAGCCGAACCAGCTGCGGGATCAGCTCGGCCACCGTGCACTCCAGCGGCAGCGCGACGTCGACCCGGGAGCCGGGCGCCACCACGGTGACCCGGCGGGGTGTTGCCATCAGGCGCGCTCGTCGGTGGATCCAAGCACCGGCGCGAGCTGCTGCTCGGCCAGCCGGGCGAGCTGCTCCAGCGCGTCGTTGGCCGCCTCGGCGACCATCTCGCCGATGTCGTGGGCGTCGTAGCGGCGCAGGATCTCCGGGTCGATCGCGATCTCGGTGAACCTGCCGTTACCGCGGACGGTCGCGGTCACCTCGTCGTTGCGCGAGCAACCGGAGACCAGAGCGGCGTCGACGTCCTGCCGGACCCGGTCGATCTCGGCCTGCTGGTGCTGCAAGCGCTGCACCAGTTCGGTCAGTTCGGGCAGGTCGTCCGAGCCCGGGGCGGGGTGCAGTGCGTTCATCAGTTCGCTTTCCGTGTTCAGAACCTGTTTTTGGACTCGTTTTGCGTGGCGGTGCCGGTAGCGGAACCTCAGCGTCCGCCTGGTCTGCGGGTGCCCACCCTTATGTATGCCAATACACGGCGGCTGGGCCGTCCTCGCCAGGCGAACGCTGAGAACCCGCGGCGGTGCAAGCGCCGAGGGTGGGCTATGCGCCTTCGGCGCATCAAAAGCAAAGGATCAAAACAGGCTTTCAGGCGGCCACCGCGGCAGGCGTGCCGCTGTCGGCGAACAGCGTGGTCAGGGTCTGGCTGAGCGCGTTCTTGTTCTGCTCGGCGGCTGATTCGGACTGCGACTTCAGCTGCATCGCCTGCACGACCGCGTTCATGATGGCCAGGGCGATGGCCGCTTCCCGCCACGGCGAGTGCATGCCCTGCGCGGCCCGGATGGCGTCCATCATGCGCTGCACGATGTCCATCGCCTTCTGCAGGAAGTCCTCCTTGTGCTGCTGGGCAGTGGTGCGGGCCTGCACCAGCGCGTCGGAAGCGGCCGTGAGCCGCTGGCTCTCCTTCTCCAGCGCCACTTTCAGCACGTTGGTCAACTGGTCGACGAAGCCGTCCGACGTCGAACGGCACGCGTCGTAGCCCTTGCCGTTCCAGGTCTCACCCAGTTGCGTCACGACCTGGTTCGTCGCCCCTGCTGCCGCGCCCACCTGCTGGGCGCACTGCGCGCAGTCCCTGGCCTTGGAACGCAGTTCGCCGGGATCACCGGTGACGTCGCTGACCGCCTTGGTGAGCAGCGTCAGGCCGGCCCTGATGATCGCGGTGACCACACTGGTGTCCATGCCGCACCTCCATTCCCCGCGAGCGTAGGTCGGCTGCGATCCCGGGCTGGACGGCAAAAGTACCCACCTGCGCAGCGGCCGAGATGACCACACTCCGAGGGGGACGGGCATTTCCCGAGGAGGAGGCGGAAGCATCTGATGCGGAGCCGACCAGCGCTGCGCTCCGGACGCACACCCGAGCAGCGCGGTGAGATCGTGCTGCAGGCCCCGCCAGGGGTGGCGAAGGGCGGCGGGAGCCAGTCCTGGATGCAGATGATGTTCATGGTGCCGATGATGTTGGGCATGGGCGCCATGTCGTTCGTCTACATCGGACGATCCGGCGGTCCGATGACCTACATCTTCGGCGGCCTGTTCGCGGTCGTGATGATCGGCATGATCACCATGTCGATCGCCGGCGGGCGGCAGTCGGCCAAGGCCAAGATCAACGAGGAGCGCCGGGACTACCAGCGCTACCTCACCGGTCTGCGCAAGCAGGTGCGCGAGACCGCTGAGGCGCAGCGCGCCGCGCTGCTGTTCACCCAGCCCGATCCCGAGGACTTGTGGACCATCGTGCCCACCCAGCGGCGCTGGGAGCGGTGCCGGAAGGACGCGCACTTCGGCCAGGTGCGCATCGGTCTCGGCCCCCAGCAGCTGGCGACCCCGCTGCGCGCGCCGCAAACCGCGCCGCTGGAGGACCTGGACCCGGTCGCCTCCACCTCGCTGCGGCACTTCATCCGAACCTACTCGACGGTGCCCGACCTGCCGGTGGCCATCGCGCTGCGCGGCTACACCCGCATCGCGGTCAGCGGGGCCCGGGACGAGGCCATCGAGCTGGTGCGGGCCGTGCTCGGCCAAGCGGTCACCTTCCACGCGCCGAAAGACCTGCGCGTGGCGCTGTGCGTGGCGGCGCGCAACCGCGCGGACTGGGACTGGGTGAAGTGGTTGCCGCACGCCCAGGACACGTCTACGTCCGACGCTGCGGGGCCGGTTCGGCTGGCAGCCCACGACATCGGAGCGCTCGTCGAGCTGCTGGGCACCGACTTCAGCGAACGCCTGGCGTTCAGCAAGCAGGCCAATGCCGACACCGAGCACCCGCACCTGGTCGTGATCTCCGACGGCAGCCCCGTCCCACTGGAAGTCGAGCGCCACGGCGTCACCGTGCTCGAACTGGCCGAACTGCCGCCCGACGCGGTGCGCCCGAACGCGCTGTTCCTGCACGTCTCCGACCGACTGATGGGCATGCTGGTCGATGGTGACGACGAGGTCGGCTTCCGCTACGTCGGTGACGACGAGGTCGGCTTCCGCTACGTCGGTGAGCCGGACCAGTTGAGCAGCACCGCCGCCGAGGCGCTGGCCCGGACGATGGCGCCGTGGCACACCCCCGGCTCGGCGGCCGCCGAAACCCCGATGGCGACGACGTTTGGCCTGGCCGACCTGCTAGGCCTCGGCGATCCCCGGGACATCGACCCCGCGGTGACCTGGCGGCCCCGCAGCGCCCGCGAACGGCTGCGGGTCCCGCTCGGGCTGGACCCTGGCGGTCTGCCGGTCGAGCTCGACCTCAAGGAGTCCGCCGAAGGCGGGATGGGCCCGCACGGTCTGGTGATCGGCGCGACCGGCTCGGGCAAGAGCGAACTGCTCCGCACCTTGGTGACCGGCCTGGCCGCGACGCACTCCTCGGAGGCGCTCAACCTCGCGCTGATCGACTTCAAGGGCGGGGCGACCTTCGCCGGGATGAGCGAGCTGCCGCACACCTGCGCGGTGATCACCAACCTCTCGGACGACCTCGCCCTGGTCGACCGCATGGCCGATGCGATCCACGGCGAGCTGGTGCGCCGCCAGGAACTGCTGCGCACCGCTGGGAATTACGCCTCGGTCCGCGACTACGAACAGGCCCGCGAGGCCGGTGCGGACCTCGCGCCGCTCCCCGCGCTGCTGGTGATCATCGACGAGTTCAGCGAGCTGCTGTCCAGCAGACCGGAGTTCATCGACCTGTTCGTGATGATCGGCCGGCTCGGCCGCAGCCTTTCGGTGCACCTGCTGCTGGCCTCTCAGCGGCTGGAGGAGGGGCGTCTGCGCGGACTGGACGCGCACCTGTCCTACCGAATCGGTCTGCGCACCTTCTCGGCGGCGGAAAGCCGCACCGTGCTCGGCGTCCCCGACGCCTACCACCTGCCAGCCGTGCCAGGTTCGGCGTACCTCAAGAGCGACACCGACACCTTGCAGCGGCTCAAGGCCGCTTATGTCTCCGGTGAACTCCCGTCGCGGGCCGCGGTCGCCGCAGTGCCGGAGTCCGCGCCTGGCAGGCAGGTCATCCCGTTCACCTTGGACCACGCGGAGGATCCGGCGCCGCCCGTGGTGTGGCCGGCGCAGCTGCCCGAGGCGGAGCCGGTCGAGAGCACCGGTGAGACCATCATGAGCGCGATGGTCGACCGGCTGGTCGGGCGGGGCCCGGCCGCGCACCGGATCTGGCTGCCGCCCTTGGCGGAGCCGCCTACCCTGGACCAGCTGCTCCCGCCCTTGGGGCTCGATCCGGAGCGCGGACTGTGCCCAGTGGACTGGCGCGACACCGGGGCGCTGGTCGTTCCAGCAGCCACTGTGGACAAACCGTTCGAGCAGCGCCGGGACCAGCTGTGGCTGGACTTCTCCGGCGCGGCGGGCAACGCCCTGCTGATCGGTGCGCCGCAGAGCGGCAAGAGCACCTTCCTGCGCAGCACGATCGCGTCGCTCGCGCTCACCCACACCCCGGCGGAGGTGCAGTTCCTCCTGCTGGACATGGGCGGTGGCGCGCTCGCGGCGGTCGCCGGGCTGCCGCACGTCAGCGGCCACGCCGCGCGCCGAGACGAGGAGCGCTGCCGGCGCATCGTCGCCGAGGCCACCACGCTGCTGGACCAGCGGGAGGCGTTCTTCGCTGAGCACGGCATCGACTCCATCCAGACCTTCCGGCAGCGGCGGGCCGAGTTCACCGAAGGCGGCGATTCGGGACGAGAGTTCGGCGACGTGTTCCTCGTCGTCGACGACTGGGCGACGGTGCGCCAGGAGTTCTCCTCGCTGGAGGACCCGCTGGTCCGGCTGGCCACGCGTGGCCTCGGCTTCGGGATCCACGTGATCATCTCCACCACCTGGTGGCTGAACCTGCCGACCCCGCTGCGCGACAGCATGGGCACCCGCGTGGAACTGCGCCTGGGCGACCCGAGTGACTCGATGATCGACCGCCGCGCCGCGCAGAACGTCCCCGCCGCCGCGCCCGGCCGAGGCTTGACCGCGGACAAGCTCCACATGCTGGGGGCGTTGCCCAGAGTGGACGGTGACCAGCGAGCGGAAACGCTGGCCGTCGGGACCGCGGAACTGGTCACCCGGATCACCCAGGCCTGGCCAGGTGCCCCGGCACCGCGCGTGCGGCTCCTGCCGCGCGAAGTCGCCGTCGACGAACTGGCGCTCCCGGCCGGGCGGGCGATCCCGCTGGGACTGGCCGAATCCGACCTGCAACCGGTGCACCTCGACTTCGCCACCGAACCGCACTTCATCGCCTTCGCCGACGTCGAGAGCGGGAAGACCGCACTGCTGCGCACCATCGCGCACGGCATCAGCCACCGGTACACGCCCGAGGAAGCGCGGATCATCGCGGTGGACTACCGGCGCGGCCTGCTCGGCACGATCGACGAGCAGCACCTGCTCGGATACGCCGGCTCCGAACCGGCGCTCGACGACGCGATCGCCCAGGTCGCCCAGGCGATGCGAGAACGCCTGCCAGGCCCCGACATCACCCCCGAGCAGCTCCGCCGCCGCGACTGGTGGCAGGGCCGCGAACTGTTCCTGCTCATCGACGACTACGAGCTCGTCGCCTCGCCAGGCAAAGTCACGCACCCGCTGCTTCCGCTGCTCGACCTGCTGCCGCACGCCCGCGACATCGGCCTGCACCTGGTGCTGGCGCGGGGCAGCGGTGGCGCGGCGCGAGCCATGTTCGACCCGGTGGTCCAGCGCATCCGCGAACTGGGCTCGCCGGGGTTGGTGATGTCGGGAAGCCGGGATGAGGGCGCCCTGCTCGGCGACGTCCGGCCGAGCAAGCAGCCAGCGGGGCGCGGCGTGCTGGTGCGCCGCCGCGCTGCGAACGAACTCGTCCAGGTGGCCTGGACTCCGTTCGGTGCGGGCACAAGTGCCGTCGTCGACGACGTGAGTTCTGCCGTTGGGCGGCACTCCGAACGTCCCTAATGTCACATGCGGAAGGAGGCGAAAGACATGAGCACACCCCAGGGTGTCGTCGTCGACCGGGCGGTCATGAGCAAGGCCGCCAGCGACTTCGACGACACGGCGACACGAATCCGCGAGATGATGGCCAAGCTCAACGCCGAGGTGGAGGGTCTGGTCGGCGCGACGCAGAACTTCAACGGCTCGGCCCGGCTGGCGTTCGACCAGAACAAGATGCTGCTCAACGACAAGATCCAGCGGGCGCAGAACGAGCTGACCGTCATCGCGACCAAGTTCAACGAGGTCATGAACCAGCACTCGGGCTTCTCCGAGCAGCAGAGCACGCAGATCAACCAGACCACTGCCGCCCTGCACTCGGGTGGCGGCATCATCGCCGGCCTCAACGGCTGAGCGCGGGAAAGTCGGGGAAGGAGCGAGCATGAGCTACGTGGGTGGACCCTCCAGCGACACCGTCGCGATGAACTTCGGCGCGGTGGACAACGCGGGCAGCACGCTGGTCCGGTATTCCGGTTCGATCAGCACCGCGCTCGGCGAACTGGACACCGCGCTGGGCCCGGTGCGCGAGACCTGGTACCAGTCGGGCAGCCAGTCCGGTGCCGACGCGCGCACTGCGGAGGCAAATCTCCGCAGCGCCCTGAGCGAAATGACCCAGATCATCAACAACCTGGGTTCGCTGCTGAGCCGCTCGGCGATGGACGGTGCGGCCCTGGACAACTCTCTGGCGGCGAAGTTCCACTGAGGTTTTTCCATCCTCGGTTTGCGTGGCGGTGTGAGTAGCGGAACCTCGGAGGCTTTCTCGCTGCGGGATCCTGTTTTTAGGACCAATACACGGCAAACGGGCCGTCCTCGCGAGAAAGCGTCTGAGGACCCGCGGCGGTGCCGGTTGCTTGCGTGGGTTGTGCGCCTACGGCGCATGCGACACCTACTGATCAGTGCCGGTCATGGTCCGGGGGTACTTTTCGGTGCCGTACGCCATGAAGTGTTCACGGGCATTCGGCAGGCGAAACGCGCCGTTCTGCTTCCCGAGGGCGGGTTTTGGAAGTAGGAGCCGACGTCGGGTCGAGTTGGTCACCTTGGATATCGCGGGGAGGGTTGTCATGTCCAGCAATGGATCGTTCGCGATTCATCTGCAGTCGTTGGTGGAGTTCGCCGCTGAGCTCACCACCCAGCTGACCGGGATGGACCGGCCGAACGGGCACCTCGAATCGCTCACCGAGCGCGAGTTGCGGCTCGGGGCGTTCAACGAGGCCGGCTCGCTGTGGGAGAACCACTTCCTCGCCGTCGCGGAGATGCGCAGCCTGGTGGAGCGAGCGCGGGAGGCGATCGACTTCGCCGAGAAGATCACCGGAACGGTGATGGACGCCTACGAGCAGCACGACGGTCAGGTCACCTCGTCGCTGTCCGGCCTCGGCGCGGCGGTGCAGTCCGTCGACCTGCCCCGGCAGGGGAGGGCGTGAGCGAGATGCGGGAACCGACCAACTTCTCGGCGTACAGCCACCAGCAGCTCGTCTCGATGCTGGAATCCGGTGACGATGCTTCGGTGCGCCCGGCCGCCGATTCCTGGGACAGCGTGGGTGCTTCGCTGCACGAGCAGGTCGGCAACCTGGACGCCAAGCTGGCGAAGTTCCAGGCGCAGTGGCAGGGCGGCGCGGCCGAGCAGTACCGGGTGATGATCAAGGACCTGTCGGCCGGGCTGCGCCAGATCGCCGACTCGGCGTTCGCCATCCGCGACCGGGTGCACGACTCGGCGGACGCGCTGGCCAAGGCCCGCGCCGAGATGCCGCCGGCGGCCGAGGTCGCCGACCTTCCACCGGCGACCGAGCAGTGGGCGACCGCTTCGATTCAGGTGCCCGCGGACGCTTCGCCCGCGATGGTGGCCGAACTGCGCCAGCGGCAGGCGACTGCGGTGCAAGCGGTGCAGGAGCACCAGCAGGCGAGCGCGGCCGCGGATGCGGCCCACCGCAAGGCGATCGCGGTGATGACCGAGCTCGGCGAGCGCTACCGGGCGGCCGACCAGGACATGCCGCTGACTGACCACACCGCGGTGCCCGGAGCCCCGGTGCCGGGCGGCTCCGAAGGGGACGCGGAGACCGGTCACGGCGGTGGCGGTGGTGAGGAACCGGTGCCGCCCGGTGAGCAGGCGCCGCTCATACCGGACCCGGTGCAGAAGCCGACCTCGACACCGTTGTTCGGCAACATGTTCACCGCCGGGCTGGCCGCGGCGTCGGCCGCCGGCATGGGGCGGCTCGGGACGTTCCGGCCCCCGAAGGTGCCGGACTGGGGCAAGCCGAAGGACCCCGCTGAAGAAGAGGAGAAGGACAAGCCCACCAAGCCCGTCGGCCTGCCGGGTGCGGGAGGGATGTCCCTCGGCGGTTCGGGCGGTGGCGTGGGTGCGAGTGCGGCCGCGCCGGTCGCTGCGGCCGGTTTGGGCGGGGCGTCCTCAGCGACCAACGCGATGGGAACCGCGGGGGTGCTGGGGGCAGCGGCGGGAGCGGCGAACGCGGCGGGAGCCGGCGCCGGGCACATGCCCATGATGCCGATGATGCCGTTCGCCCCGGGGGCGCAGGACATGTCCGGGGCGCGCCGCATCCCGCCGTGGTTGGTGGAGACCGAGGAGGTCTGGGGCGAGTCGTCGGTCGTGACCCCTTCGGTGCTCGGTGCCGATCCGACCGAGCAACGCCCCTCGTTCTGAAGGAGATCCGAGCATGCCAACGCTCACCGACCAGCAGATCGCCGAGCACGCCGCCAACGCCGGATTCAGCGGCGAGGACCTGCAGATCGCCGTCGCGGTCGCGCTCGCCGAGTCCAACGGCGACCCGGACGCGATCGGCGACGTGTCCCTGCAAACCGACGTGTTCGGCCCATCGGTCGGCCTGTGGCAGATCCGGTCGGTGAACCCCGGCCACGGCAACGCCTTCGACCAGGCGCACCGCAACGCGTCGGCCAACACCGACCCGGCGACCAACGCGCGCAACGCCTACGCGATCTACCGCGAGCACGGGTGGGGCCAGTGGTCGACCTACACCGAAGGCCAGTACCGGCGGTTCGTGGACCGGGCGCGCAGCGCGGTCCAGCCTGCCTCCGGCGGGGCGGTCCGCGCGCGGCAGACGTCGAACACCGGCAGCAACCCCAGCGGTTTCCAGGGCGAGGTCGCCAAGTTCTTCGACGCGGCGGCCAAACTCGTTGAAGGAACCCGGAAACCGCTGCTGAACGCCTCGCAGACGCTGAACCACGGTGCTGTTTCGCAGAACGCCTTCGGCCGGGTGCAGGCATCCACCGCGGCGGCCGGGGCGCACCAGGCCAACATCACCCGCACCTGCGAGAGCACTCGCCGGGCGTTGGACGCCGACCAGAAGTTCCGCCACGACCTGGACTGGGCGGCGCGGATGATCCGGCAGCACGACGACCGGGCCACGCAGGCCCAGCAGGGCCAGCGCTCCCTGATCGACGGCATCATCCCACCGGCACTCAAGGCCTGACCAGCCCTCGCCGTGACCGGCGACCCAGATCTCTTGTGAGGAGATGCGGACATGGACCGTTCCGAGAGCGTGCTGAGCTCGGGATCGCGGTTCGCGGTGAACCACGCCGCCCTCGACACGGCAGCGCAGAAACTGCCCGACCAAGTGGCGGTGCTCGGGGAAGCCCGCCGCAACCTGACCACCCGCACGCTGGCCACGAGCGCGTTCGCGAACGTGGCCGGATCGCAGCAGGCCCAGGCCGGTCACCTCGGCAACATCCAGGCCAACGACGAGAGCCTGCGGACGGCCTCCAGCAGGTTGACGGGGCTCATCGACGGGATCGAGTCGTCGAACGCAGCTGTCCGTCGGTGGGATGCGCAGAAGGCGGCCGAGATCAAGAAGCTGAGCCCGGACCTGGCCGTGCCGGTTCTCGACGGGGGAGCCGGCCGCTCCATCGCCGAGCGCGACGCGGCCAGCCGCGCCCAGATCGAGCTCGCCCGCGACGCCGCCCAGGAGGAGATGCGCAAGCTGCAGGGCGAAGTCGGTCCGATCAACCGGGAGATGCAGGTCCAGCAGCTCCGGGAGAAGATCGCCGCCTACGACGAGATACTCAACAGCAACACCCAGATCCTCAGCTTCAACGGCGACGGGCGGTTGGTGGCCCTGGTCGGCAGGCTGGACTCCGACACCCGGTCGGTGGCGGTGCTGGTGCCGGGGATGAACACCGGCGTCGAGGACTTCGCCCGCTACACCGGCACCGTCGGCAGCTTCGCCCAGGCCGACGCCAGCGGGAGCACGGCCGGGGTGCTGTGGATGAACGGCGACTTCCCGCAAGGCGTTCCGGCGGCGAGCATGTCCGGCCCGTCCCAGGAGATGGCGCCGCGGCTGGCCGACTTCGTCAACAACGACCTGCGTCCACAGCTGGGCGGGGACGCCGAGGTCACGGTGATCGGGCACAGCTACGGCGGGGCGATCGTCGGCCTGGCCGATGCCGCGGGCATGCGAGCGGACAACGTGGTCCACGTCGCTTCCGCCGGGATGGGCGACGGGGTCACCGAGCTGACCAACCCGTACCCGGCGAACCGGTACTCGGTCACGATGGAGCATGACCCGATCCAGTGGGCGCAAGGCCACGCCCACGGTCCGGACCCCGACAGCTTCCCGGGGGTGACTCCACTGCCGTCCAGCCGGGACTCGGATGGCTGGTTCGTCCCCGACGTGAGCTCGCACAGCACGATCTTGGCGCCCGGCACGGACTCCTGGCAGGACATCAACAGCGTCGTCAACGGCTCCATCCAGAACCGCGAGGTGCTGCACTGAGGCCACCGCGAATGGCGATGCGCTCGTGGGTGTTCCGGTGAAACCGCCCACGCCCTCAAGACCGGCCGCTGAGCGAACATCCCCCGTCGCTCAGCGGCCGTTCCACGTGTGCGGCAGCGGCGTTTCCACTGGAGGTTCGGACCTGAGCGCCCGAGTCGGCCCGCTTCCCGAGCTAGTGCCGCTTCAGGCAACGTTCGCCCTGTCGGATGGTTTGAGACGACGAGGCACATGGTTGAGGAAGTCGTTCCCATTCTTCGTGTCGAGGGGTGTCCATCGCTCGGGACAGGTCCCGATAGCATGCGCTGTCGAAGCGCGCCCAGCGAGGTGAGGGAGCCGCAAGGTGGCGGGTGACGACCACGTCCAGCGAATCGTCGATTTGGCGGGCTGGCAAGGCCCCTGCACCTGGCGCCTGGATTGGCTCGCGATCGAAACGGCCCTTGGACACGCGCTGCCTTCCGACTACAAGCGTCTGTGCGAGAGGCTCCCGCCTGGCCGCTTCGGCGGGTTCTTGAACCTGCTGCACCCGGCGAGCGTGAGTGACGATGGAAATCTCCTTGTTGAGGAGCGTTTCCTAAAGGAGCCTGATGGGCTCGTGGACATGCTCGTCGAGCAGGAGCGGATCGACACCGAGGAGGCCAACGCCGATCGGCTGTCGATCGTCGGTTGCACCGACGGCACGGTCGCTGACCCGCCCACCGGCGATGACGAGGCGTGGCAGCCGTTGTTCGGGCCAGGACAGCTTCACCCGTGCTTTTTGACCGACAACGGTGACTATGGTTACTGGATCGCGGCGGAGCATGATCCGGAAGAGTGGAACATCGGTATCAACTACAGCCGCACCGGCACTGTGGAATGGTACGAGCACTCACTGAGCAGCCTCATCCACAAGATGCTCACGGACGACTCCCATTTTTTCGCTGCCCTCGACGAAGGTCCTCTCCCGCAAATATTCACACCCTTTACGTCGGGAGCCCTCCTCCAGTCGCCACCATTGACGGGACCTGCTACCTAACGCTATGTCAGGCAACGTTCGCTCTGCTGACGACCTGGCGTAGTCGTTCGTCAGTGGCGTGCTTGTTCCGCCAGATGATGTAGCGGCGGATCATGCTGCCTTGCTCTTTGTGGCCGACGTGGTCGGTGCCGTCCAACGCGAAGTAACGCAGGGCGGTGAACTGGGCCTCGACGCGGTTGAGCCAGGAACTGTTGGTCGGGGTATAGGCGAACTCGACGTTGTTGGCCGCAGCCCAGTCGCCGACCCGGGTGTCCTTCTTCGTGGTCAGGTGCGGGGAGAAGTTATCGCACACGATCGCGATGCGGATCTTCGGCGGGTAGAGGCTGCGCAGGTAGCGGCAGAACTCTAGGAATCTTGTCCAGTTCTTCTTGGGCTTGATGCGGCCATAGAGCTTTTCCTTGCCCAGGCCCAAGGCGGTGAACAGGTGCCGGACCCCCGTGCGGGCGGGTGTAGGTCGCCCGCCGCCGGGGTCTGAGCTCCCGCCCGGAGTCTTTGTGCTTGCCGCCGCGCTCGGCCCACTGCCGACCGGGGTGGGGCTGAAGATTCAAGGGCCCGAACTCATCCAGGCAGAAGACGACGTCGGGCCTGCCGACACCACGCCATCCGGGCCGGCATCCGAACGGCGCGTCACATCACAACCAGGCAAACGTTGCCTGCTGCGGCACTAGCTGTTGGATCCGGGGCGCCAGCCGCGGGCTCGGCCCATGCGGATCGTTGCTCGCGCGACCACTGCCAGGGCTGCTGTTGCGACGCCGAGCAGGGCGAGCCAGCCCGGCAGCGGGGAGTGGTCGGGCCGTGGTGGTGGGCCTGCGGCCGGGTGCACCGTGGGGACTTCGGGGGCGGCGGGTGGGAGCTCCAGCGCCGACGGGTCGTCGGCCAGCTCGGTGGTCACCGCCGAGTTGACGTTGAGCACACCCCAGCCCAGGCGGGGATCGTGGCCGGTCGGCGGGTGGCTCGCGGTCCGGGCCAGGCGATCCGCGACCTGCTCGGCGTCCAGCTCGGGGCGGTAGGAACGCACCAGCGCTGCCGCTCCGGCGACGTGGGCCGCGGCCATCTCCGGAACGTCGACGCCCCAGCGGTGTCCCAGCCCGCGGGCACCGGCCGAGAGACCGACCAGATCCGCACCTGGTGCGGCGATCGACAGGTGATCGCCGGCCTCGCCCTGCACGGCTGCGCCGGATTCGTCCAGCGCGCCGACCGCCAGCACACCCGGCAGAGCGGTCGGGTAGGACCGGGCTTGCGGCTGGTCACCCACCGCTGGCGAGACCACCACTGCGTTGCGGGACAAGGCATCGCGCACCGCCGCTTCCAACTGCAGGCTCGTGCTCGAAGCCGGTACGGCCACCAGGACCACAGTCGCACCCGCGTCCACCGCGCGCTCGATCGCAGCTGCCAAGGCATCCGGGGCAGGCGCACCGCCGCCGGTGGTGGTCTCGGTGTACTTGATCCCGAGCAGTCGGGCTCCCGGTGCCACACCGGCGAAAGCCGTGTCCGGAACCCGCTGCGCCCCGACGATTCCCGCCGCGAACGTGCCGCGGCCATCGCAGTCGCCGAGGTCCGAACCCGGCGCCACCTGCCCCGGCGCGAACTGCGCGTTGCCCGCGTCGATCCCGGTGCCGACCACCGCCACCAGCTGTCCTGTGCCGTCGGACAGCGGCCAGGTCGCCGACGCGTCGGTGAGCCGTTGCGCCCACCCCATGAATTCCGCGTAAACCCCGGCCGGAGAGGCGCACTGGGCGAACGCCGGTGGAGTGGTGAGCGCACCGATCAACGCGGCACCCGCCACTGCGGCGAGGGCGTGCCGGCCCAGCACGCTGGTTCTCACGGCTGGGGAACCCACAACGTGACCTGCGTGCCCTGATCCGGGCGGGACTCCACCCGCGCCGACCCGCCGACCTCGGCCATCCGCGCCTTGATGGACTCGGCGATGCCGAAGCCGGGCTTGTTGTCCGGGCCGAAGCCCACGCCGCGGTCGCGGACGGTCACCGCGATACCGCCGTCGCGTTCGGCCACCAGCACCTCCGCTCGGTCGGTTCCGCTGTGCTTCAAGGTGTTGCGCAGCGCCTCCCCGGTTGCCTCGCGCATCGCGGTGCGCTGGTCCGCCGGGAGCGTGTCGTCCACTTCGGACCGGATCAGCTCGGCTCGCAGCCGGTTGCGGGACAGGTCCGAGATCAGCGCGGCCAGTTCGGGTTCCAACCGGGCCCGGTTCGCCGCGGGCACCGCAGCCATGTCCCGGCGGATCAGCGCGGCCTGCTCCTTGGCGGCCTGGCGCAGTTCGGCGAGCCGAGCCGGGGCGGCGTTGGCGTCCGACCGGCTGCCCAGCGCCAACGCCTCCAGCGTCGGCAGCACCCGGTCATGCAGGTACCTGTTCAGCACGTCCCGCTCGCAGCTGCGGCCGTGCTGGTAGCCGGCGTGGTGGGCGAGGCGGACGCTGAACACCAGCAGCGCCATCAGGCAGAGCGTAGCGGCGAGGGTCATCAGGTCCCCAATCGGCGGATACCCCGGTCTTCAGGCCGGGGAGGAGTCGATCCCGAGTGCTCTTGGATAACCACCCGAGATCAAGACTCACAAACAAACACGGTAGTTTTCGATACATGGGAAGGACGCCGGTGAAGCGGGCGTACAAGTACCGCTTTTATCCGACTGATGCGCAGAGGCACGAGTTGCTGCGCACGTTTGGGTGCGTCCGCAAGGTCTACAACCTTGCTCTGGATGCCAGGGCCCGCGCGTGGTTCACCGAGCAACGCCGCGTGAACTACAACGAAACCTCGGCCATGCTCACCGCGTGGAAGAAGTCCGGGGACTTGGCGTTTCTGTCTGAGGTGTCGAGCGTGCTCTTGCAGCAGACGTTGCGGCATCTCCAGGGGGCGTTCACGGCGTTTTTTGACAAGCGTGCGAAGTACCCACGTTTCAAGTCCCGCAAGAAGTCGCGGGCGTCGGCGGAGTACACCAAGTCCGCGTTCAAATACCGCAATGGCATACTGACGCTGGCGAAGATGTCTGAGTCTCTGAACATCGTATGGTCCCGCCCCCTGCCTGATGGTGCGGAGCCCTCGATGGTGACGGTGTCGCGTGACGGCGCGGACCGCTGGTTCGTGTCCATGCTGGTGGAAACCACGGTTGATCACCATGAACCCACCGCCAACGCGGTTGGTGTGGACGCCGGGATCACGTCGCTGGTGACGCTGTCGACCGGAGAGAAGATCACCAACCCCAAGCACTCCGACCGGGAAAGCACCCGCCTCGCGAAAGCTCAGCGAGAGCTCGCCCGCAAGGAGAAGGGCAGCAACAACCGGGCAAAGGCTCGGATCAAGGTTGCCCGGATTCAAGCGAAGATCGCTGACCGGCGCCGGGACCATCTGCACAAGGTCACTACTCGACTCGTTCGTGACAACCAAACGGTCGTGATCGAAGACCTGTCCGTGCGCACTATGGTCAAGAACCGGAAGCTGGCCCGCGCGATCAGTGATGCGTCGTGGGCTGAGCTGCGGTCGATGTTGGGGTACAAGTGCGCGTGGTACGGGCGGGAACTGGTCGTAATCGACCGCTGGTTCCCTAGCTCGAAGACGTGCTCCGCGTGTGGCACGCTCGCCGAGAGCATGCCGCTCAACGTCCGCGAATGGACGTGCAACGGCTGCGGGACTTGGCATGACCGGGACATCAACGCTGCCAAGAACATTCTGGCCGCCGGGCTGGCGGTGGCAGCCTGTGGAGCAGGTGTAAGACCTCAACGGGAAACCTCCCGGACGGGGCGACTGGCCGTGAAGCAGGAACTTTCCGGCGCGAGCCAGAAGGGAATCCCCGCCCTTTAAAGTGGGGAGCAGTCAACACGCGGTTCTCCCGGACGGGGCGGGGACGGGGACGGACGGACCCCAGGACCGGGGACCGGGACCCGACCGTCGTCAAGCCGACAGGCGGTCGGGGGCCGAGCAGGTGGCGAAGCCGTGTTCGATCGCGTAGGCGGTCAGCGCGGGCCGGCGCCGCAGCCCCGTCTTGTCGCGGATGCGGTCCAAGTAGGAACGCACGGTGCGGATGCTGATCCGCAGGCCCACCGCGATGTCCTGGTCGCGTTCCCCCGCAGCGAGCCGGGCGAGCACCTCCGCCTCGCGGTGCGAGAGGTCGATGCGGGCCCCGGGACCGTGCTTGAGCGGGGCGGCCTCCAGCACGACGTCCGCCAGCTTCGGTGCGACGTGGCTGCGCCCGGCCGCGACCTCCCGCACGGCGTGCAGGATCTCCTCGCCCTCGGCGTCCTTGCCGAGGAATCCGCGGGCCCCGGCCAGCATCGCGCCGAGCACCTCGGAGCGATCGGTCTGCGCCGAGACGACCAGCACCGGATGCCCCCGGCGCACCATCTCCATCACCGCGGCAGCGCCCCGCACCCCCGGAATCCCGAGGTCCAGCACGACGATGCTGCCCGCGCATCGGCGGCGGGCGGCGAACTGCGCGACCGACTCGGCGACCGCGTCCACCTCGATGTCCGGGGCCTCCTCGAGCACCCTGGTCACCGCCGCCCGGTACAGCGGGTGGTCCTCCACCACCCCGACGCGAATCCGCTCGGTCTCCACCGGCTCTTCCTCCCAGTCGGATCTTGCGAACGCGACGCTAGCGAGGTCTCGCCACCTGCGGTGGTGGCTGTTCGTACCCCATTTCCCGGTGCCGCACCCCAGTGGTCTCGCGGATGCTTCCGCACCGACGAATCCGGTCGCGTGCGCCCACCGATCGCGGGAACGCGGTCGCGTTGCGGTCAGAGTTCGTCGGCGCGAACCAGGCCGTCCTGGATCGCGCGGGCCACCAGGGCGGCCTTGGTCGGGGCCTCCCGGCCGACGTTGGCGTACTTCACCCGAACCCGTTCCAGGCAGGAGTTGACCCGGTGCACCGTCAGGTTCAGCCGCCGCGCCACCATCTCCTTGGACTCGCAGTGGAACCACTCCAGCAGCACCTCGGTCTCCCGCGGTGACAACCGCGGGCGGTGCGGGCGGTCGTCGGTGCCGAACGCGCCGGACAGCGACGGCGGCAGGTACGGGGTGTTGCCCGCCGCGGCCTGCACAGCGGCCACCAGGTGATCCTCGCCCTCGGCCTTCGTCAGGTACGTGAACGCGCCGATGTCCAGACAGGTCAACACCGTTTCCCGGTCCGCCCGCATGCTGTAGATCACCACCGGGCGCCCGGCGTCCACCAAGCGCTTGAGATCGCCGTAGGCGGGGCCGGTGATGTCCAGCTGCAAGTCGAAGATCACCACGTCGGCGGTGGCGCCGGGTTCGAGCCAGGCCACCGACACCGACGGACCCGAATCGAGCACCTTGATCGGTGGATCGGCCAGCGCGCACCAAGCGCGAACCCCGGCCACCACCGCGGGATGATCGTCGACCACCACTGTCGTGATCACCTGCGCACCTCCGTTGCACCGTGCTGAATTCCGTGTGGGCCGGCCCGTGGGCGTCAAGTCCCGCCGCGCCACGTCGCCTCGATCCAGACCCGACTGCCGTCGACCATTGCGGACGTGTCCACGCCCCCTTCGGACCTCGGTGCGGTGGACAGCGCCGGTTCGAGCGCCTCGGCGATCACGCTGACCGTCACCGCGCCGCCCGTGCCCGCCACCGTCAACCGAACCGTGCCGGTGGCGGTGGCCAGCGCGGTGACCGCGGGCTCGGTGAGCCTGCGGCGCACGTCCTTGGGGATCTCCGGACGCTTGCCGGTCGCGGCGAACCGCACCGAAAGCCCTTGCCGCTCAGCCAGTTCGATGCACGCCCGCAGCTCGTGCAACAGCGGATCGGGCACTGCGGCGTCCTCGGCGAACAAGCGGCGCATCTTGGCCGCCTCCACCGAACACCGTCGGCGCACCGACGCTTCACCGGGGTCGAGGGCGCCTGAGGCCAAGCCGGCCAGCAGCGGGACAGTGGTGGTTTCCAGGTCCGCGTAGCGGTCCTTGCGGTCCCGGTGCAGCTGCCGCGCCACCTCCTCGGAGGTCCGCAGCTGTTCCTCCTCGCGGGCCACGCGCGCCGAGGACACGGCCAGCGCGCGCAGCACGATGGAGATAACCCCGACCGAGAGCTGGTAGGACACGATCAGCACTGTCGCGTTCACCGAGTCGGCGAACGTGATCGCGGCGTCGCCGGCCAGGCCGACCAGCGCGAAGGTCGTCGCGTACTGGGCGATGAGCGTGACGGCGAAGACGAGCAGCCGGCAGTCGAGCAGGAAGAGCACCAGCGTCCAGCCGGCGTCCCCTTCGGACCAATGTGCGAAGCCGAGCAGGTCCTCGGGTCGCACCGACGCGGTCCCCAGCACGGACAGCGCGAAGACGACCGCGATCAGCGGCCAGCGCCACCGGCCGATCGACCGGCCCCGGAGCAGTGCGACGAGCACCACCAGGGTCAGCACGACGAACCCGCCCCAGGCGGTGAACTGGGCGGCCATCGGCCGGTAGGCGTCGGGGTGCGTGAGCAGTTTCGGCAGGTCCAGTAGGCACAGGATGACGAGGTTCATCACCACCGCCGCCCACTGCAGGCCGCGCAGGAACCTCGCGGCGATGTTCTCGGCATCGCCGCCGACGTCCTCCGGGACGCCCAGCGGGCAGGTCATCCGCACCCGTGTTCCCCGGCCGGGGCTGCTGATCACCTCGGCGCTGCCACCGGTCCGGTGCATGCGTTCCACCAGCGACCGGGTCACGCCGTAGCGGTGGCGGGAAATGCGCCCCGGGTCGAACCCACGCCCGCCGTCCACGACCTCCACGACGACGTCGTCACCGTCGTGCGAGACGATCACCTCAGCCCGATCAGTGCCGGCATGCCGCACGACGTTGGTCAGCGCTTCGCGGGTTCCGTGGCACAGGGCTGCGGCCTCAACCGTTGGCATCACCAGTTCGTCCGGGGCGGTCGCGCGGACCGCGAGCGGAGTGCGGGCGACGGTGTCGCGCAGCATGGCGATCAGGTCGACATCACCACCGGAAATCATGGACCGGCCGCGAATCACCTCCAGATCGAGACTGGACTGCTCGGCGAGCCAGGGCTGCTTCTCGTGCACCACGCCTGCACCGACCATCAGCAGCGTGGCCGAAGCGGTGTCGTGCAGTGACGCCAGGTGCTCGCGTTCGTCAGTGCGGCGTGCCTCGGCGACCGCGGTCTGGCGGCGCAGTCGTTCGCCCCGGGCGACGTGCTGGTCAGCGGTCTGCGCACTGCGCCGAACGAGCAGGTACAGCCATCCGGAGAGGGCGGCCTCCATGAGCATCCACAGGTGGATCGGTGCCGCCGTGCGCCAGTCGTCGGGCATGGCCAACGCCGTGCCGACCAGGTGCGCGGCGGTGATCACGGCGGTGGCCACGGCCAGCGCCCGCACTCCAATGTGCCAGGGGTAGACGACCAGGACGACCGCCGCCGCCACCCGGACCCAGGTGGTGCCCTCCGGTCCGGAGTGGATGGGCGTCGTCCAGGCCTGGGTGAGGCAGACCGCGCACACCACCAGGACGTCCAGCACCACCGGCCAGCGCCCGCCGACGTGGGTCATGCGGATCGTGTACGCGACGTTCCACGCGTTGAGCGAGACGACCACGAGCGCGGCCAGCCCGGGGGCGCGCTCGGTCTCCACGACGAGAGAGGCCAGGCTCGCCACGGCCACCACGACCGCCCGCACCCACATCGCGTAGTGCGGTCCCAGGTGGACGAGCCCACGTTCGGCCGAACCCATCAGCCCGCGATCACCTGCCGAGCCCGCGCCGGATCAAGTGCCGTGCCGGTCGGGAACAGAGCGAGCGCGGCAGTGGGTGCGGCGTGCCGCGGCAGGTCCCCGTAGCCGAGCGCGGAAACCGCCTCATCGCCAGGGATCGGGTACTTCGCACCGGTGTCGGTGATCAGGTAGATCGCCCCGACGGGCACGTCGACAGCCGGTTCTTCGGTGACGATCGCGCCAGCGCCCCCGGGCACGTAGATCTCGTTCGCGGTGTCCGGAGCGGGGGCGGCCACTGGAACGACCTCGTCGCCGGGCCGCAGCGGCAGCGCCGCGCCGAACGTGACGCGACCGTCGGTCGTGCACACCGTGGCCGTCCGACCGGGCGCCAGCGGCTCGGGCCGCTTGGCCGGGTACCCGTCCTCGCCGCCTGGGGAGCGCGGGACGCCGCCGATGTCGGCGGTGGCGACCTCGACCCGATGCGGGCGCTCGCCGGGGTAGGCGGCGGCGTTGCTGGTGGACCCGAGCACCAGGTCCGCCTCGGTTTCGGTGATCACGGCCAGACCATCGCGCTGGACCAGGTAGTACTCGCCGACCTCGGACACCAGGACTTGCCCGACCAAGCGGGATCGCGAGCCGACCTGCACGCCGGGCGCACCGGCGCCGGGCACGTCGATGGGGCTCAGGTCCCGGCTGGCTGGGAGGGTGTTCAGCCAGGCAGGGGAGACGAGGACGTCCTCGGCGCCCGCGTACCCGAGGGCCACTGCGGCGCGCTCGCCGTCGAGGCGGTGCCGCTGACCTCCGGTCACCAGGAAGCGTTCCCCGGACGGCAGTCGCGCGAGCATCGCCCGGCCTTCGGCGATCTCGGTGCCACCGGCCTTCGGTCCTAACAGGACGGTGGTGATCGGGGCATCGCCGCTCGGCCGGTCGGGCGGGACGCGGGTGCACGTGGTCCAGGGGCCGGCGAGCATGCGTTCCGGGCGCGGCAGCGAGTCGGGCGCCCCGGCGATGCCGATGGCGGCGCCCCGGGGCGCGCCGGACAGCGACTTGGCGGGCACGGTGACGGTCTTGGTGCCGTCGCCGCCGGCGAGCAGCCGCGCGGAGGCGTAGTTGAGCACCGGGTGCAGCAGTCCGTCCTGTCCCAGGACGAACCTGGTTCCGGTCTCCTTCTCGATGATCACTTGGCCGCCTTGCCGCCAGGCCTCCGCGCGGGTCGGGGTGAGCAGGCCGATGACGCCGAACACCGCGGAGATCAGGAGTGCGACCGCCAACCCGAGCGCGGTGCCGAGCACGACGCGTTTGGCCGGCGCCACTGGGTGGTTGGCGTCGGCGGAGACGAGCGCGGAGACCAGCCGACGGCGCAGGAACCGGTAGGCCTGGATCTGATCTCGCTGGGTCCACACCTCGTGACCTCCGACCGGAGCATCTGACGAGCACTTGATCGAGGTGATCGTACTCAGCGGTGCGCCCTTTTTGTACCTGCTGGGTAACACTAGCCAAGCCCGCAGCGATTAAAGCACCCACCAACTGCCAAAAAGCCGTCCACAAAGCGTATTCCCACGACGGAGCGGTGAACGATCGATGACATCGGCGAAGGTGCGCGCAGCGCGGTGGATCGGGCTGAGAGCAGCGGGTGCCCCGGACGATCGGGAGTCGTTCTCCGGATGGTTGCCGAAAAGTGGCCGCTGGCAGGAACTGCGTGGTGTGACGGATTGCCGGTATTTCTACCGTGTTGAACGGCTGTGGGTTCTGCGCGGGGAACAGGCTGGTGAAACAGGCGGTGCGGGGTTGCCTTCCGCACGGCGCTCAGTCCGCAAGGTCTGCTCGGCTTCTACGGCGATGTGGTCGCGATTGCTTGGGAATCCGGGACCGCAAGATGCTTTTCGGCGTCTCCTTCGGTTATGCGCAGGAGTCGGCGCCCGTCAACCAGATCGAGGTCGGCCGAGCAGAGCTCAGCGAGACGACAAGGTTCCACGCTTAGCGGTGGCGGTTGACTACTCCGCTGCGCGGTTCGCCGATGCGTACGTAGCGTTTCGCGCTGAGACGGTGCAGGTTCGCGGATCCGTCGGGGGCATCCGCACGAAGCCAGCCCGGAACAGTTCGGCGGCGTCAGCCCGGGCCGCCGCCGAAGCTGATCTCATTGCCATCCGCGTCTCGGTAGACCACCTTGGTCACGCCACCTTCGTACGTCTCGCGCTTCGCGGGTTCGATGCCCCGCTGGGCGACCTCGGCGACTCGTTCGTCGAGGTCGTCGACGAACGACAGCACCAGGGCGTTCCCCGCCCGTTCCGGGGCCTCCACGATGTAGATGTAGCGATGCTCGGCCACCTCCCACACCGCCTCGACGTCGTTCGGCAAGAACGACGGCTGGCGGCCGAAGAACCGCTCGTACCACGGCAGCGCCGCGGCGTAGTCGGTGACGGGGATCCCGGCGAAGAGGTCCAGGGGCATGCCGTCCTCCACGTGCACTCGGTGTGTCGTCCGTACCGACTTCAGCAGCATTCAAAACTCGTCGCTCGACGCCTCATCAGTTTGGCCGAAAGCGTCCTGAACTGCAGGGATGTTCGTGAGATGTGGGATCAGTAGTCTCGGGTGGTGGCGATTGCGGGTGTGGTGGAGCGGATCTGGCGGTATCCGATCAAGTCGACCGGCGGTGAGCTGCTGCAACAGGTGGACGTTGACGCGCGGGGCCTGGTCGGGGACCGCCTGTTCGCGGTCCGCGACGCCGAAGGCAAGTTCGGCTCGGGCAAGAACACCCGTCGCTTCCGCAGAATGCCCGGCCTGTTGCAGCTGCGTTCCTGCTACGTCAACGACACCGGCCAGCCGGAACTGCTGGACCCGCAAGGCAACGTCGTTCCCGATCCCACGGCCTACGTTCGCGACTACCTCGGCCGCGATGACGCCGAAGTGGCGCGAGAGGGAGAGATCTCGCACTTCGACCAGCTCCCGCTGAGCGTTCTGACCACCGCCACCCTGGAATGGGTGCGTTCGGCGGTCCCCGGAGTCGCCGTCGACGAGCGGCGCTTCCGCCCGAACCTGCTGGTCCGCACGCCACCCAGCACTCCTCCTTTCGTCGAGGACCAGTGGTTCGGATCCAAGGCGCGGATCGGTGACGCCTTGTCCGTCGAGTTCGTGCGGTCCAGCGAGCGATGCGTGATGACCAACGAGGCCCAGCAAGACCTGCCGCACTCACCTCTGGTGTTGCGAGCCATCGCCAACGCGCACGACACCCGTCTGGACGCGCTGGCAACGGTCGCAGTCCCAGGTCAGGTGCAGGTCGGCGACACGATCGACCTCCTCTGATCAGCCCGCGACTTTGGTGCGCAGGGGGAGCGGGAGGCCGAAGCCTTGTGGTTCGGTGACACCGCTCTGGGCTTCGACCTGGTCGTAGCCGAGTTCGGCGAGACGGTCGAGGAGGTGGGAGACCAGGATCCTCGCGCTTTCGGCATTCATTTCGGAAAATGCGCGAGGAGGTCGTTCTTCTTCAGCTGGCGCTGGAGGCCGTTTGCTCCGTGCGGGTGACGCTGGTCGAAACCGGCCCGGTCGCGGTGGCGGCTCGGGAGACTGGCGCCGCATCGACAGTCCAACTGGGGAGGAACTCGAGATGGCTGATGGTTTTCCCGCGTGGTACCGGGCTTACGGGGATGGCGTGAACATCCGGACCCGACCCGATCCCGGCGCCACGTCGGTCGGCCAGATGCAGACGGATGACCGGATCCTGGTCACTGCGCTGCCAGTGACGGGTGGTGAATACGGTCCGGCGTGCGGCAGCCAGCCGAGCAACCGGTGGTACCCGGTCGACCACTTCGGCCAGCTACGCTACGTGATCATGACCTGTCTCGAACGGGTCTGACGTCGGTCGGGGCCGGATCGGTTCTCGCTGCGATCGGCCCCGCGACCGTCTCTTGTGGACGTCGACTGGTGCTGCTGTTGATCAGAGACCCGTGATCGGAATCGCAAGTCGCACCCCGCCCGCGCGCGGGGGGATCGCCGCCGGGGTAGAACGGGCCGGAAGGCAGTAGTAGTAGGAGGAGGAAGTCGATGATCTTCATCACCGCGAAGTTCCGCGTCAAGCCCGAGCACGCGGAGCAGTGGCCCGAGATCGCCCGTTCGTTCACCGAGGCCACCCGCGCCGAGCCGGGCTGCCTGTGGTTCGACTGGTCCCGCAGCCTCGAGGACCCGAACGAGTACGTGCTGGTCGAGGCCTTCCGCGACGGCGACGCCGGCGGCGCGCACGTCAACTCGGCGCACTTCAAGGCCGCGCAGCAGGAACTGCCGCCGCACCTGGTGGAGACCCCGCGGGTCATCAACATGGAGGTCCCGCAGAACGACTGGTCGCCGCTGGGCGAAATGGCCGTGCCGGAAGGCAACTGAGCCGAACGCGCGCCTCTGCGGTCGGTGCTGCAGGGGCGCGCTTCCACTGTGGAGTCAGTGCGGCTGGAAAGAGCTCGGTGCCGTTCCGGTCTGCTTGCGGAACATCGTGGAGAAGGCCGCCGGCGTGTCGTAGGCGAGTTCCGCCGCAGTCCGGGTGACCGTCAGTCCGGCGGAGAGCAGACGGATGGCGTGCAGGACGCAGGCGCGCTGGCGCCAGTGCTGGAAGCTGAGACCGGTCCCGGCGAGGAACAGCCTGTTGAACGTGCGGCCGCTGACGCCGAGACGGGCGGCCCACCCGGATGGTGCTTCGCGGATGTTCGGGGCCGCCTGGAACGCCTCGCAGAGCTCCCGGAGGTCCGCTCGAGCGGGCAGCGGCAGGCCGAACGGCAGCGGCGCCAGGTTCCGGATCTCGTGCAGAACGAGCTCGACCAGCGCCCCGTCGCGGCTGTGCCGGTCGTACTCCGGCGCGATGTCCACCGCGGCGAGCAGGAGTTCGCGCAGCAGCGGCGATACGTCCACGACCCGGCAGCGCGTCGGGAACCACGGGACGGCTGAGGACTCGAAGTAGAGGCTGCGGGTGCTGACGCCGTCCATCAGCACCTGGTGGTCGGTGTCGGGCGGGATGAGCACCGCCCGGCGCGGCGGCACGGTCCAGCTCCCGTCCGCCGTCTCGACCTGCATGACCCCGGTCGCGCCGTAGAGCAGCTGAGCGCGGCGGTGCCGGTGGAAGGGCAGCAGGTGGCCGGGCGGGTAGTCGGTGCCGATGGCCAGGACGGCGCGGTCGATCCCATCCACCTCGTCCACCGGCACGTTGCGCACCGGACCACGCTAACCGACTGGTGGCGTGAATTCGAATGGGTGTGGCGCAACATCGATTGTGCGCCAGTCACGACCAGTCCTACCGTGGCCGGGTGCTCGTCTCCTCCCTCGTGCTGTTCGGTTTCGGATGCCTGACCGGTGTGACCACGGTCCTGTTCGGATTCGGCGGCGGTTTCATCATCGTGCCGGTCGTGTTCGCGGTCGTCTCCGCGGCGACCGGGGCCGACGCGATGCACACCGCCGTGGCCACCTCGACCGCCGTGATGATCGTCAACGCCTCCATGGCCACCATCGCGCAGGCCCGTTCCGGTCGCCTGCACAAGGAACACCTCCACCCGCTGCTCGAGTTCATCGCGCTCGGTGCCGTTCTCGGTGCGGTTGCGGCGAACTGGGCTTCGGAGACCGTGCTGCACCTGCTGTTCATCGCCTACCTCGCAGTCACCATCGTCGACAGCCTCGTCCGGCGCGGCTTCCTGGACAACTCCCGCGATGTCGCGGGCGCAAGACCGCTGGGCAAGGTCGCCTCGACGGCCGGCGGTGTCGGCATCGGTGCGGTCGCCAGCTTCCTCGGCGTCGGCGGGAGCGTCCTGACCGTGCCGCTGCTGCGGCGCCGGGGCCTGCCCATGGCCGACGCTGCCGCGATGGCCAATCCGCTCAGCATCCCGGTCGCGGTGGCCGGGACCGCGGTGTACGCCCTGGCCACGCCGACGGCGACCTATCCGGGCCAGATCGGCCACGTCAACGTCGTGGTCGGAGCGATCCTGCTCTGCGGCTCCCTGCCCACCATCGCGCTGACCAAGCGCCTCGTCGGCAAGATCCCCGACCGAGTGCACGCGATCGCCTACCTGGCCCTCCTGGCGATCGTCCTGATCGCGATGATCACAACCGTCCTCACCTAGGCCTGTTGATCAGCGCACCCGGGCAGTTTGAGACCAGGCCCTATAACTGGCACTTTCCGTGCCCGGAACGTTCGGTCAGTTGTGGGCAAAACCGCCGCTCGCCGTGATGTGGAGCGGGAAAGTCGTTGGCGGGCTGGGTTATTCCGGGTCGTGCGCGGCGAGGTCGAGGCGGTGGGCCAGTCGGCGGCAGCGGTTCCGGAACTCCGCGGGCTGTTTGATGGTGAAGTAGGCGTCGAGGAAGGCGAGGTTGAGCACCAGCCATTCGAAGGAGTCGACCCAGGTCGTGATCCGGCAGCGGTCCTCGGCCAGCGCTTCGATGGCGCAGTCGGAGAACTTCAGCACGTCGGCGATCTTGGACGCGGGGGAGTGGACGGTGACGACGGCGCGGTGGCGGGGCTCGGCGAGCTTCCCGCGCAGGTACTCGGCAGCGGATTCGGCCGGCAGCGGGCGTGGCGTGAACCGGGTGCCGGGGACGGTGATGTCGCTGATCCGGTCGAGCCGGAAGGTGCGCCAGTCCGCCCGGTCGCGGTCCCAGGCCAGCAGGTACCAGCGCAGGTGAAGGTGCACCTGGCGGTAGGGCTCGATGCGGCGCTGCGACGTTGTGCCGTCGCGGGTGGTGTAGTTGAAGGTGACGTACTCGTGCCGGTCCGCTGCGGCTGCCAGCGTGGCGAGCGCGTCGGCGTTGACCGGTGGGGCGGTCTGCGCGGCGGCTTCGAGGGTGGCGCGCACGGCGGTGGCCCGGGCCCGCAGCCGCTTCGGCAGGAACTGGTCGATCTTGCCGAACGCGCGGTCGGCCGCTGAGCCGATACCTCCTGCGTCGGTGTCGGGTGGTGCGCTGGCGGCCAGCACGCCGAGGCCGACCACGGTCGCGACGGCTTCCTCGTCGTCGAACACCATCGGCGGCAAGGCCCGACCCGCGGCGAGCTGGTAGAAGCCACCCGGCCCCGGCTGGGTCGTGACCGGGTAGCCGTAGTCGCGTAGCCGCTCCACGTCGCGTCGCACCGTGCGGGGACTGGTCTGCAGCCGCGAGGCCAGCTCCGGACCGCTGAAGCAGCGGCCGGTCTGCAGGTGGGCGAGCAGTTCGAGCAAGCGCCGGGTCACATCGCTCATGACCCCATCATCCCCGAATCGAGGTCAGGATCCGGCCACATCTGTTCGTAGCGTCGCTGTATGAGCTCAATGATTCGCATCCGCGGCGCGCGCACGCACAACCTCAAGGCCGTCGACCTGGACCTGCCGCGCGGCGAGCTGGTGGTGTTCGCCGGGGTGTCCGGCTCGGGCAAGTCCTCGCTGGTCTTCGACACGATCGCGGCCGAAGCCGGGTACCAGGTGAACGAGAACTACCCGCCGTTCGTGCGCAACCGCCTGCCGAGGTGGAGCCGTCCGGAGGCGGATGCGCTGCACGGGCTCTCGCCGGTGCTGATCGACCAGAAGCGGCTGGGCGGCAACGCGCGGTCGACGGTCGGCACCATCACCGACGCGTTCACCTACCTGCGGCTGCTGTTCTCGCGGGTGAGCGAACCGCACGTCGGCGAGTCCAACCACTTCTCGTTCAACGACCCTGCCGGGATGTGCCCCACCTGCGCGGGGCTGGGGGAGACGCTGACCACCGACGTCGACCGCATCCTGGACCTGGACCGATCGCCGGAGCAGGGCGCGATCGTGCTGCCCGGCTTCGGCAACGACCAGTACTGGTACCGGCAGTACTCGGAGATCGGCGTCTTCGACATGGCGAAACCGTTGCGCGACTGGCCTGCGGCCGATCGGGAAGCGCTCCTCCACAGCGAGGCGGCACAGCGGTCATCGCTGCGCGTGCCGAAGGACTACGAAGGTGTGGTCGACCGCTTCGAGCGCATCTACCTGCACACCGCCGACAACATGTCCGAGCGCAAGCAGGCGGTGCTGCGCCGGTTCACCCGCTCGGCGCGCTGCCCGGACTGCGCCGGCGAGCGATTGCGCGAAGCGGCTCGCACGGCACGGGTGCTCGGCCGCACCATCGGCGAGATGAGCCGGATGGAGATCGGTGAGCTGGCCGAAATCATCGGTGAAACAAAGGATCCGCGCGTCGCGCCGGTGGTCGCGGCGTTGTCGGACAAGCTCGGCGCGCTGACCGAGATCGGCCTGGGCTATCTGTCGCTGGCGCGGCCGACGACCACGCTGTCGGGCGGCGAGTCGCAGCGCATCAAAACGGTCCGGCACCTGGGCAGCAGCCTGATCGAGATGCTGTACGTCTTCGACGAACCGACCGTCGGCCTGCACCAGCACGACGTGCGATCCATGATCGAACTGCTGAAGTCGTTGCGGGACAAGGGGAACACGCTGCTCGTCGTCGAGCACGACCCGGACGTGATGCGCGCCGCCGACCGGATCGTCGAGCTCGGCCCCGGCGCCGGCGGAGCCGGCGGGCGGATCGTGTTCGAGGGCACTTTCGATGAGCTGACGACCGCGGACACCCCGACCGGGCACGGCCTGCGAACCCGGATCCGGGAGCGAACGCCACGAGTCCCGATGGGCAAGCTGCGCATCGAGAACGCCAGTCGCAACAACCTGCGCGACCTGACCGTCGACGTGCCGACCGGAGTGCTGACGGTGCTGACCGGTGTCGCCGGATCCGGGAAGTCCAGCCTGGCGGCGGAGTTCGCCGCGCAGCACCCGACGACTGTGGTCGATCAGCGCCCGGTGACCGCCAACCGCCGCTCGTCACCGCTGACCTACTGCGGTATCGCTCCGGCGATCCGGAAGCTGTTCGCGCGGCGCAACGGCGTGAGCCCGAAGCTGTTCAGCGCGAACTCCGAGGGCGCGTGCCCGGCGTGCCAGGGCACCGGGGTGATCTACACGGACCTGGCGTTCATGGACGGGCAGGAGACGGTCTGCGAAGCCTGCGCCGGTCGCCGCTTCACGGCTGAAGTCCTGGCCCACACCGTCGACGGACTGTCCATTGCGGATGTGGACGACCTGACCATCGAGGAGGCCGTGCACAGGTTGCCGGAACCGGCGATCGGCCGAGCTCTGCGCGATCTGGTGGACGTGGGGTTGGGCTACCTGCGCCTCGGACAGCCGCTGACCGACCTGTCCGGCGGCGAGTGCCAGCGCCTGAAGATCGCCAAGGAGCTCTCCAAAGCGGACGGCCCCACCTGCTACGTGCTCGACGAGCCGACCACCGGCCTGCACCTGTCCGACACCGAAGTCCTGCTCCAGGTACTGGACCGGCTGGTCGAGCACGGCAACACGGTGCTCGTGATCGAGCACAACCTCGAGGTGATCCGCAGCGCGGACTGGGTGATCGACCTCGGCCCAGGGCCGGGCCGCCGCGGTGGGCGTGTCATCTGCTCGGGAACACCGCAGCAGCTCTTGGCCTGCGAGGAATCGGAAACCGCGCGGGGGTTGCGCGGTTAGCGGTTCGTGACGGCGCTTCCTGCCTTGTCCCAGTTGTCGTGCAGCCTGTCGAGGTAGTTCTGCGCCTGCGGACCTGGGGAAGTGCCCTTCGCGACGGCTCGCATGTTGCCGGGGCCCGCGTTGTAGCCGAGTGCCAGCAGCTCTTCGGTGGTGTGCGCGCCCGACCGCTGATCGGGGAGCGAGGCGGAGAGGTCGTGCAGGTACCAGGACGCGGCCTGGATGGCCAGGTCCGGGTCGTCGGGGAGCTGCAGCCAATCGCGGTCCGTGAAGCCGTGGTTGGCCTTGACCTCGTCGAAGGTGGCGCGGTGCATGTTGGCGACGCCCAGCGCGGCGTCCGGTTTGAACTGGAGCCAGACACGTTCGGTGCCCGGGTCGTGCGGCTTGTAGGACTCGTTGTACAAGATCGCCATCACCAGCTGCGGATCGACGCCGGCTTCCCGCGCGCGGTTGATCACCTGCGCGGCGAACCGCCCCGGATCCTGATCGTCGGAGCTCGGCGAGCCGAAGGCCGGAGCGCTCGGCGCGGCCGGTTCGGTGGGGGCGTCGCGCACCGCGGTGCATCCCGTGACCGCGGCGACGAGCGCGCACGCGGCGAACCAGCGCCACCAACCTCTGCCCGTTTCCAGCCGCATGCCCACATTCGACCAGACCGCGATGCACGTCCACCAACCGACTCGCGGAGTGCTCACCCGACCACGGCGCGTCAGCGGAAGTCCACTATGGATCTATCGGATCGCTTGCCGCTGGTAGGCGCGTTGTGTGAGCACCTGAACACGCTTTTGTCCGAATTGTGGCGAAGCTGACCTTTGTGTGGACTTCGGGCTGTCTTAGCTTAGGCTAAGTTTTGTTCTCGAAGATCGAACGAACGTGAGGAGACTTAGCGTGCTCACCAGCATGTTGCGGCGCGGATGGGTGGCGCTCGTCGCCATCATCGCGCTGTTCACCCTGTCGGCTTGCGGCAGTTCCGCCGGTGGGGACGGTGCGGGCGCGCAGATCACCGTCAACCACGCTCAGGGCTCGACCCAGGTGCCCGCCGACCCGAAGAACGTCGTCGTCTTCGACATCGGCGTGCTGGTCACCCTCGACGAGCTGGGCGTGCCGGTGGCCGGGGTGCCGACCGTGGCCTCGCTGCCGGACTCGCTGGCGAAGTACGGCACCGACGAGTACCCGAAGGTCGGCAGCCTCAAGGAGCCCGACTTCGAGAAGGTCAACGAGCTGGCCCCCGACCTGATCATCGTGGCCAACCGCTCGGCCCCGCAGTACGCGGAGCTGTCGAAGATCGCCCCGACCGTCGACCTCACCGTCGACAACGCGAACTTCCTGGACAGCGTGAAGGAGCGGACCCGGGCGCTGGGCACCATCTTCGGCAAGCAGGCCGAGATCGACAAGCGGTTCGCCGAGCTCGACGAGTCGGTGCGCCAGGTCAACGAGATGGCCACCGAGAAGAAGCTCTCCGGCCTCGTGGTGCTCACCACCGGCGGCAAGATCAGCGGTTTCGGGCCGGGCTCGCGCTTCGGCATCGTGCACGACTCGCTCGGCGTCGCCCCGGCGTATGAGGGCCTGTCCACCGAGAAGCACGGCGACGCGATCTCGCCGGAGTTCATCTCCGAGGTCAACCCCGACATCCTGTACGTGGTCGACCGCGACGCCGCGATCGGCGAAGAGGGCAAGGCGGCCAGCCAGGTCCTGGACAACGCACTGGTCAAGCAGACCGAGGCCGCTCGCAACGGCAAGATCGTCTACCTCGACCCGTTCACCTGGTACATCGCGCCCACCGGCCTGGCCTCGGTCGAGCAGATGGTCGGTGCGGTTCGGGACAGCCTGTCGTGACACGGCAATCGACCGGAGAGCGGTCGGTTGCCGACGCCGGAGGAATGCGGCGAACCCGCGCGGGGGTGCGCACCTGGCAGCTGCTCGTCGCAGCGCCAGTGCTGCTCGCCCTCGCGTGCGGGTCGCTGTTCGTCGGGGTCGGCAGCCTGACCCCGCAGGGCCTGCTCGCCGGGGACCCGGAAGAACTGCTGCTGCTGTTCGAGTCCCGCCTGCCCCGGCTGCTGGCGATCCTGCTGGCCGGCGCGGCGATGAGCGTCGCGGGACTGATCATGATCCACGTCTCCCGCAACCGGTTCGTCTCCCCGTCCACCGCGGGCACCACCGAATCGGCCTCGCTGGGCGTTCTGGTCGCCACGATGCTGTTCGGCTCGGCCTCGCTGCTGGCGAAGATGGCCGTGGCCGCCGTCTTCGCGCTGGCCGGGACGTTCCTGTTCCTGGCCCTGCTCAAGCGCATCACCTACCGCGACATGATCGTCGTCCCGCTGCTGGGCATCATGCTCGGCGGCGTGATCAGCTCGATCACCACGTTCGTCGCCTACCAGTCCGACCTGCTGCAGACGCTGTCGGTGTGGACCAGCGGCGACTTCTCCGGCGTGCTGCGCGGTCGCTACGAACTGCTGTGGGTGGCAGGGGCGATCACCCTGATCAGCTACCTCTATGCCAACCGGTTCACGGTCGTCGGGCTCGGCGAGAGCTTCGCGATCAACCTGGGCGTCGACTTCAACCGGGTGGTCAACGTCGGGCTGGTGCTGGTCTCGGTGACCACGTCGGTCGTGGTGGTCACGGTCGGCAACATCCCGTTCCTCGGTCTGATCGTGCCGAACCTGGTGACCATGGCGCTCGGCGACAACCTGCGCAAGGTGCTGCCGGTGACGGCGCTGGCCGGCGCGTTCTTCGTGCTGCTGTGCGACGTGCTGGGCCGCACGATCCGCTTCCCGTACGAGATCCCGGTCGAGACGGTCGCCGGGGTGATCGGCAGCGCAGTGTTCATCGCGCTGGTGCTCAAAACCCGGAAGAAGGTGGCGTGATGCCGCACCCGGACTCCGCCACCGCCCTGCGCGCCGGACGCCGCGACGAGCGCCGGGTGCTCGGGCTGCTGTTCGCGGTCGCGGTGCTGGCCGTGGTCGGGTTCTGCGTGCTCGGGTTGAAGGGCAACTGGGAGTACGCGCTGGGCATCCGGACCCGCAAGATCGCGGCGATGGTCGTGGTCGGCTACGCGATCGCCTTCTCCAGCGTGCTGTTCCAGACCGTCACGAACAACCGGATTCTCACGCCCAGCATCATGGGCTTCGACTCGCTGTTCGTGCTGATCCAGACCCTGATCGTCTTCCTGTTCGGGTCGCTGGTGCTCACCGGCGTCGACACGCGGCTGATGTTCGCCGTCGAGGTCGGCGTGATGGTGCTGTTCGCCGGCGTGCTCTACCGCTGGCTGTTCGGGCGGCGCAGCCGCGATCTCTACGTCCTGGTGCTGGTCGGCATCATCTTCGGCACCCTGTTCGCCAGCCTGGCCTCGTTCGTGTCCCGGCTGATCGATCCGAACGAGTTCGTGGTGCTGCAGGACACCTACTTCGCCAGCTTCAACGCAGTGGACACCGACCTGCTGGCCCTGAGCGCGCTGCTCGTCGTCGTGGTCTCGGGGTACGGCGTGCGGCTGTTCCGGCAGCTCGACGTCGTGTCCCTGGGGCGCGACTACGCGGTGAACCTCGGCGTCGACCACCGGGCCGTGGTCAACCGCGCGCTGATCGTCATCGCGATCCTGGTCTCCGTGTCGACGGCGCTGGTCGGGCCGATCACCTTCCTCGGGCTGCTGGTGGCCAACCTGGCCCGGCAGCTCACCGGGTCGATCCGGCACCGCGTGCTGGTGCCCGCCGCGGCGCTGATCTCGGTGATCGCCCTGGTCGGCGGGCAGCTGCTGCTGGAGCAGCTGTTCGACCTGGACACCACGCTGAGCGTGGTCATCAACTTCGTCGGCGGTGCCTACTTCATCGCCCTGCTCATCCGGGAGTCGCGGCGTTGATCGAGATCCGCAACATCACCAAGTCCTACGGCCGCACGACCGTCGTCGACGACGTGTCGCTGACCATCCCGCGCGGCGGCGTGACCTCGATCATCGGCCCCAACGGTGCCGGGAAGTCGACGCTGCTGGGCATCGTGAGCCGCCTGATGCCCGCAGACAGCGGCACCATGACGGTCGACGGCCTGGACGTCGCGCGCACCCCGAGCGACCGGCTGGCCCGCACGATGGCCGTGCTACGCCAGGAGAACCACCTCACCGCGCGGCTCACCGTGCGCGAGCTGGTGTCCTTCGGCCGGTTTCCGCACTCCCGCGGCAAGCTCACCCCGGAGGACCTGGCGGCGATCGATGAGGCGATCGGCTACTTCGGACTGGTCCAGCTGGCGGACCGCCAGCTGGACCATCTCTCCGGCGGCCAGCGCCAACGCGCCTACGTCGCGATGGTGCTGTGCCAGGACACCGACTACGTCCTGCTCGACGAACCGCTGAACAACCTGGACATGCGCCATGCGGTGCTGATGATGCGCCGCCTGCGCCGGATGGCCGACGACTTCGGCAAGACGGTGGTCCTGGTGGTGCACGACATCAACTTCGCCTCCTGCCACTCCGACAATGTGGTGGCGATGAAGGACGGCGCGGTGGTGGCTCAAGGTCCCGTCGCGGAGACGATGACCCCGCAGGTCCTGCACGAGATCTTCGACCTCGAGATCGACGTCCACGACATCGCCGGTCAGCGCATCGGCGTCTACTTCAGCTGACCAGGGCCCCGACCGCGTACGGGACGGCGGCGAGCAGGGCTCCGAACAGGAGCACAGCAGTGTCCGTTCGGGTCCAGGGCGCCGGTTCCGCCCAGGTGCGGCGGTGGGCGTGGGCGAAGCCGCGGGCGTCCATGGCGATCGAGGCGCTGGTGGCTTCGCGCATGGTGGTGACCAGCAGCCCGAAGGTGACCGAGCCGGCGTGCCGGGTCCGGGAAACCGGCCCGCGGCCGGGGCCGAACCCGCGCGAACGGCGCGCCCGCGACAGGTGCTGCCAGGTCTGACCGAGCTGCTCGAACCGCTGGAGCGCGGCGGCGAACGAGACGACGAACCGGTGGGGGAGTCGGAGGCGTTGCCCGAGCTGATCGGCCAGCGCCATCGGCTCGATCAGGGGCGCGACGGCCACCCCGGGCAACGCCAGCACAGCGATGCGCAGACCTGCCGTGGCAGCGACGTCGAGCTGACCGCCGCCAAGCAGCCACGTCGAGTAGGCGACAGACGCGCTGCCCAGCAGGACGGTCGCGAACCGGATCGGACGCCCGGAGCGCGCGGGCAGCATCAGCAGCCCGGCGAGCACGTAGACGCACGTGGTGATCATCGCGGAGGTCAGCGAACGCACGCCCAGCGAAGCGATCAGCGCCAGCAATCCCACCGCGACCAGCACCAGGGGATTCACCCTGGCCAGCACACCGTTCATCGCGCCAACACCTGCCCGCGGTGCAGCCGCGTTTCGCGATCGGAGATGTCGATCAGGATCGGGTCGTGGGTGGACACGCCCGCAGTGGTGCCGGAGCGCGCGGCCGCGCGCATCCACCCGGCGATGGCAGCCCAGGTGTGGCGGTCCTGCCCGACGGTGGGTTCGTCGAGCATCAGCGCGCCTGGCCGGTGCGCGAGCGCGGCGGCGAGCGCGACGCGTCGCTGTTCGCCGCCGGAGAGCCGGTAGGGGTTGGCGTCGGCGAGAGCGCTCAGGCCGAGCACGTCCAGGATCGGCTCGACCTGGACGGTGGTGCCCAGCCGTGCCCCGGTGTGCGCGATCTCCTGCCGGACGCTGGTGGTGAGGAAACCGTGCTCCGGGTTCTGCGGAACCCACCCGACGATCCGTGCCAGCTCGATCGAATTCATCCGGTGCAACGGGATAGGCGTGCCGCTGATGCTGCCGCGATTGGGGCGGACCAGGCCGGCCAGCGCGGCGAGGAGCGTGGATTTGCCCGCTCCCGATGCGCCGGTGAACGCCGAGACCTGCCCTGGCGGTACGGAGACCGAGACGCCGTCGAGCGCTGTGACCGCAGCGGATGAGCGCATCCGCCGGGTCACGAGGTCCACGCCTAGATCGTGGGCGTCGAGCTGCGGGCCGGGGCCGTCCGGAGCCACCACGGCTTCCGGTACGTCGATCGGCTCGGGCACGGGCAGATCGGACATCCACACCCCGGCACGGCCGAGCTCCTGGGTGAGCCGGGCCCGGCAGGTTTCGGGGTCGACGTCGTGCACGACCTGGCCGTGGGAGTCGAGGACGACGACACGGTCGATGAGCTCCAACCACGGTCCGATCTGGTGGTCGACGACCACCAGGGAGGCACCCGTGCTCGTCACGACGTTCGCCACGGCGTTGCGCACCCGGTCGGCGTTGTCGGGATCGAGCATCGAAGTCGGCTCGTCGAGCAGCAGCATCGAGGGCTGCATCGCCAGAACCCCGGCGAGAGCGAGGCGCTGCAGCTCGCCGCCGGACAGCGCCGACGTCGGCCGGTCGAGCGGGTAGTCCAAGCCGACCAGCTCGAGGGCCTCGGCGACCCGCCGCCAGATCTCCTCCCGAGGGATCCCGTTGTTCTCCGGCCCGAACGCCACATCGCGGCCGATCCGATCAGCCACCACCGCGGACCCGGGGTTCTGCAGCACCAGCCCGATCTGGCCGTCGACCTGGACGTCCCCGCTGGCCTCACCGGGCAGCGCGCCGCCGAGCACACCGGCCAGGGCGTGGATGACCGTTGACTTCCCCGCCCCGCTCGGCCCGGCCAGCAGAACCCGCTCGCCGGGCCGGATGCGCAGGTCGAGCTCGTGGATCGTGGGAGCGCGCCGTCCCAGCGGCTTCCAGCTGAAGCCCCGCAGCTCAGCGCGCAGCCCCGTTGAGATCGTCACACCGCTGTCCGCTCGTGGTGCTCCCGGCCGGGCCCGAAGGCGTCCAAAGCCCCGGTCGCGGCCAGACCGCGAACCAGTGCCCAGCCGCCCAGACCGGCGATGACGACTCCGGAGATCACGAAGAACCCGAGGTGAGCCAGCTGGTAGGGCAGCGCCCAGTCCACGTAGTAGACCTGCCACTCGTAGAACGACTCGAACGCCGCAGCGAGCGCAGCACCCAGCGCGGCGACCAGGGGACCGAACCGGGTCCACAGGAACACGCCCAGGACCAGCTCAACCCCCAGCCCCTGGACGCACCCGGAGACCACGGTCGACAGGCCCCAGCTGTTGCCGAGCAATGCCTCGACGGAAGCGCCGATGACCTCGGTCAGCAGCGCGGCCCCGGGCTTGCGAACAATCAGACCGCCGATCACGCCACCGAGCAGCCACGGACCCCCGAAGAGGCCGGCGCTGGGCGGAAAGGCGAATACGGAGAAGGTGCTCAACACCTGGTAGAGCTGGGACCAGCCCCAGAAAGCGACGCCGATCGCGACACCGAGCATGGCCACGGTCACGAAATCGATCGTCCGATAGCGGAAAGCGGCACCGCGCACCACTTGAACTCCCTTCGCCGGTGCTAACCGGAGCAGGTTCGGAGGGTCTGCGGCTCACCCGCACTCTCAGCGCCCTTCACAACGGCGCTCCCCTGTCATCAGCCCCACACACTACCTCCCGCATCAACGCTCTCAACACCGACTCCGTCCGGGGGAGTGGTGCTGGCGGCGGACGAAACTGTCCGCAGTGGGTCAACTGCCGGGCGTAGCGATCAGTGGATTCGTTGAGCCCTGGGCCCTCCCGCCGGATCCATGGGGAGTGCGCTTCTGGAGGGGTCCCTTCGGGTTCAAAGCCGAGGGGGGTCACCTGACCTGAGAAGCGATTTTGGCGGAACTGGGGCCCTCCTGCTGTGTCGACGGACGTCACCACCCTGCGAACAGTGGCGATATAGGGCGACGCGCGTGAGCTCCGTCCCTCCGGGACGTCGGTCCATGGCGGAGCGATAGGTGGTGACGGTGGCAGTTTTTCTTGAAATTGGCGTCGGTGCCCACTGCACGTTTCGTCTAAAACGTTGCCAATTTCAGGAAAAAACTGGCTCGCCTGCCAGGGTGGCCACCTACCGCTTTGAACCCCAAAGAAATCTTGCTCTCAACGCCACCTCTGCGCGCGTTCGTCCGCCCTGTAACACCGCTGCTGACACGATGGTGCCGTCCCATCGGCCCACGGATACGGCAGAAGAGCCCGAATTTTGGGAAAAACTGCCCGCCTGCCAATGCGACCACCAGCGAATCCACAGTGCACAGTCGTAGGTCGTGAGTGCGTAGCGGTGTTCTAGCACTGCTGTGCACTCACGACCTACGGGATGTCGCGGGGGTGGGGGCGTGGGGTGAGGACTTTTTCGCGGTGTTCTTCGTTGGCTGCTTGGACTGCTTCGGTGACGATGTTGTGGTCTGGGGAGAGGATGCAGACCGGGTCTGTGCGGGCTGGGTCCCCGGTGAGGAGGTAGGCCTGGCAGCGGCAGCCGCCGAAGTCGACTTCTCGGCGGGGGCAGCTGTGGCAGGGTTCGGGCATCCAGTCGGTTCCCCGGAAGGCCTGGAACATCGGTGAATCCGACCAGATCCGGCCCAGCGCGTCGGTGCGGACGTTGGGGTGTGGGAGCGGCAGGACGTGTGCGGCGGGGCAGGGGAGGACGTCGCCGTTGGGCACCACGGTGAGCTGGTGCGAGCCCCAGCCGCCCATGCAGGGTTTGGGGTAGCGGCTGTAGTAGTCGGGGAGCACGTAGATGATCTCCACCTGGCCCTTCAGTCGCGTGCGGGCGGCGCGCACGACCTCCTCGGCGTGGTCGAGCTGGGCTCGGCTGGGCAGCAGCGCGGCGCGGTTGCGCAAGGCCCAGCCGTAGTACTGGGTGTTGGCCAGTTCGACGCGGTCGGCGCCGAGCTCTTCGGCCAGCGCGAGGATTTCGGTGATCCGGTCGATGTTCAGCCGGTGCAGCACGGTGTTCATCGTCAGCGGCCAGCCGAGTTCCTTGATGAGGTGGGCTGCCGCCACCTTGCGGTCGAAGCTGTGGGTGCCCGCGATCCGGTCGGACGCGGTGGCCTCGTGCGCCTGAATGCTGAGCTGCACGTGGTCGAGGCCGGCCTCGCGCAGTTGTTCGGCCCGTCGCTGGGACAGGCCGAGTCCGCTGGTGATGAGGTTGGTGTAGAGGCCGAGTCCGCTGCCGAAGCGCACGATGTTCACCACGTCCCGGCGCTGCAGGGGTTCGCCGCCGGACAGGTGCAGTTGCAGGACGCCCAGCTCCTGGCCCTCGCCGATCACCCGCTGCCATTCCTCGGTGGTCAGCTCGTCGCGGTAGTCGCCCATCCGCAGCGGGTTGGAGCAGTACGGGCAGTGCAGCGGGCAGTCGTAGGTGAGCTCGGCCAGCATTCCGTAGGGGCTAGTCATCGCCGACCTCCACGTACCGCCTGAGAACGAGCCGGTCGAGGAACCCGGTCACCTCCTCGTCGGCCACCCGGTCGTACCGGCCGCGCAGGTTCGCCACGATGTCGGCGACCGTGCGCTGCCCGTCGCACAGATCGAGGATCGACGCTCCCGGCGGGTTCAGGACCAGCACGGACTCCGGCCCCAGCAGGACGTACTGGCTGCGCGACCGGTCGAAGGCCAGCCGCACGTGCGAGGCCAGAGCTGGTCGGCTCGACGATCGCACCGCCGTGGTCATCCGCGCTCACCTCAGTCCGCCCGGCGGGAGATCGGTCCCGATCTCCCGACCGCTGCTAGTCCTCCATCCGGCCGATGTACATCGTCACTTCGGAAGTGCACAGGACTTCTTCGAAGTCTGGGTGCTCCCACACGGTTTCCTCGAACTCCGGCGGCTCCCACCGGAGAGCGGGGCGGGCGGTTTCGGATTCCACGGTTGACACCTCTTCCATCGACTCCGTGACGGCTCGGGGCTTGTGAGGGAAAAGCTCCCCGAAGTGCCGGGCCATCGCAGGTGCAGCATAGCTCCGCAAGCAGTGTTCCAGTAACCCGTGCGGCGCCGGTATGGGCAGGTCAGCGGCCGAATTCAGGGCTTTCGTCCCGAACCATCGTTACGTGCTGTACATAGATCGTCACGTGCTGTGCAGCGAGACGCAGCACTCGCCGGGGCGCGGTTCGAGCACGGCTTCGACGGAGCGCGCCTGGAGTCCGGCGAGGAAGCCGCTCAGGAAGGCGTGGTTGAGGCCGCACACCAGTTCAGGGACGCAGTTGCGCAGCCGCACGCAGTCAGGCACCTCCCGATCCGGTTCGAAGCCGTACCCGGCGAGCGCCTCCCGGGCCTTGGTCAACGCCCGTTCCGCGCCGAGTCGGCCGGGGCGGGTGCGTTCGGCTGTCCGAGCAGCTGCAGCCCAAGGGCGTCGGCGTGGTCATCGAAGCCGAGCACACCTGCATGACGTTGCGCGGAGTGCAGGCCACCGGATCGAACACGGTGACCTCGACCCTGCTGGGCACGTTGCGCCAGGACGCCCGTTCGCGGCAGGAGTTCTTCGCCCTCACCGGCGTCAACGCCTGATCCGGATCACCGCGCGCGGGACTGCCGCGCGCGGTGCAGGAGGGCGTCGATCGAGAACGGGCCCGCGCCGAGCGCTGCGAAGAGCAGGAAGAACCAGCTGTACAGCGCAGCCAGCTCGCCGTAGTTCTGCATGGGGAACAGCCCGCGCGGTTGGTGCACGGTGAAGTACGCGAACGCCATCGCTCCGGAGGAGATCAGCGCTGCCGGCCTGGTGCCCAGACCGATCAGGACCAGCCCGCCGCAGACGAACTGGATCAGGCCTGCCCACCACCCCGGCCAGAGCCCGACGGGCGTGGGGGCGCCAGCGCCGAGCACTCCGAACAGCGTCGCTGCGCCGTGCAGCACGAAGAGGAACGACACGACGATCCGCGCGACGGCGAACACGACTTCGCCGATCCGGTCCCAGGCATCCTGCGTCACGCTGAACGCCTCCCTTCCGCGTCAGGCCGGAGGTGTTCGCCAACTGGCTGCCCGCGCGGGCGCGATTTCAATCCACCGATCGTCCTGACCACATTGGACATTGGGGACCGGCTACGACTGGAGTGCTACCCGGGGTACGACTCGCGGACCACTGCGGAACCAGTGCTCGGGAGGATGTGAGCGCACGCGCTGCCGAAATACCTTCATCCTCGAAGTTGATCGTGGGAACGGAAAACCCGCGACGGGGTACGAGACGCGCCACCGGCGCGGACAGGAGAGCGCGCAGCATGCACGCAGTCGTCCAGCAGGCTTCATTGGCCCTCGACAACGAGGCGCTCACGGGCGGCCTGGTCCTCTTTCTGATCGCCATTCCGGTGCTGCTCTACGTGGTGCTGGTCATCGGTGCGCTGATCAGCGTCCTCGGCTCGCCCCAGAGCTTCGGGATGAAGGTGGTCTGGATCGTGTTCGTGTTCCTCGCGCCGTTCCTCGGCAGCATCCTGTGGTTCCTCATCGGCCGCGGGAACGCCCGCGAGCGGGCTTGACCCACGACCCGCAGGTCCGCGCCCCGGCGGGCAGTCGCTCGGTGACCATCACCGCGACCGCCTGACCGGGGCTTTCGTCTTCTTGCAGGTAACCGCTGAGGAACTCACCGAGGCCAGGCTGGAGCTGATTCGTGACTGCACCGGCCGCCGGGTGCGCAGTGCCCGGCGGCCGGTCGTGGGAACGCGCGATCAGTCGTAGCCCAGGGCGATCACTTCGTCGACGCCCTCGTCGGCCTCCGGTTGCGGAGTCCGCGGGGTGTCTTCGGCGGGGGTGATCTCCTCGTTCGGATCCACTTGGACCAGTCCCAACGGGTCGAAGCCGGACAGGTGCGCTCCAGCACTACCCGGCCCCGGACACCTCGGAAACGTGAGTCATAACCCGGATTCTCCTTGTGCTGCAACGGGTACTGCGATGAGGACGACACGCCGATCAGGGAGCTCGCCGATGCGACAGGAGAAGAACCACCAGCGGCCGGTCGAGGACGACGCTCCTGCCGACGAACCCGCGCGGACCGGTAGCCAGCGGCGCGAGAAGCTCAACGACGACACCGAAGCCGCCCTGGAGGAGATCGACGACATCCTCGAAGAGAACGCCGAGGACTTCGTGCGCTCCTACGTGCAGAAGGGCGGTCAGTAGCCGTCTCGCGTCGAGGCGCTCCCTGCCTGCCTTGACGCTCTCGCCCGTCCATCGCGGCGGCGGACGGATCGGTCCACTGTGGATCGCGGGACGGTGGACCACTGCCGGAGCGGTTCCGCCGATACGATGGCGGTCCAGACCGCGATGGAGATTTGAACTCATGGCACAGGCAGGGAGCTTCGAACCCGAGTCGGAGCGCGTGATGCGGCAGCTCCGAGACGAGATCGTCGACGGCGTCCGAGCCCCGGGCAGCAGGTTGGTGGAGCGCGACCTGGCGGCCGAGCTGGGGGTGAGCCGCCTCCCGGTGCGCGATGCGCTGCGGTCGCTGGTGGCCGAAGGGCTGGTCACGCCCCGGCCGCGCAGCTGGGCGGTGGTCCGCGAGTTCACCGCCTCGGACGTTGCGGACCTCAACGAGGTGCGCGGGGCGTTCGAAGCGCTCACCTTCAAACTGGCGGCCCAGCGGCGGACCAAGGACGGCTTGGCCCGGCTCCGCGAAGTCGTGGACGCCGAGCTCGCGGCGGCGCGCACGGGCGACGAGGTGCGGGCCCGGCGCGCGGCGGCGGACTTCCACGAGGTGGTGACCTCGCTGGCGGCGAACGAGCTGCTCAACGAGCTGGATCGGGTCATGAGCGGCCGGATGCGGTGGCTGCTCGGCCAGCACGACGACCTCACCGCGATCGCCGAGCAGCACGAGGGCCTCTACGCGGCCATCGCCGACCGGGACGTTGCGCGGGTGGAGGAGCTGATCGCCGAACACCTCGCCGCTGGTCAGGGCATGGCCGCAGCACGCCAGCGCCCGGCGGGTTCCTGACGATCAGCGGTCACGCGACCTGCGGGATCATCCAGGTCGCGTGACCGCGAAACGACACCTAGCTCTGCTCGATGCGGTGCAGCCGGGCGTGCAGGCCGCGAACCTCGTCAGCCAGCTCCGGGTCCGGTCCGGCGACCGGGATGCCCGGCGCGACCGCGTTGATCGCCAGCGGCGTGACCGGACCGGCGGGCAGTCCCCACTCGCGGTGCCACGAGGTCAGCTGCTCACTGCTCGTCGCGTAGACGATGCGGTCGAGCCCGACCCAGGCGTGCGCAGCGCTGCACATCGCGCAGTGCTCGCCGGAGGTGTAGACGGTGCTCTCGCGGCGCTCGGCGGGGGAGAGGTTCTCGGTCGCCCAGCGCGCGATTTCGAACTCGGGGTGCCGGGTGGCGTCGCCGCCCTTGACCCGGTTGCGGTCCTCGAAGCGCACCACGCCATGGGCGTCGACGAGCAGGGAGCCGAACGGCTCGTCGCCGTCGTCCAGTGCTTCGCGGGCGAGGTCGACGCAGCGTCGCAGGTGCACCTGGTCCTGCGCGCTGAGGTTCTGCGGTTCACTCATGGCTTCAACCGTAGCACCTTTGGTATACCATTTTCTGTCGAAGTCAGCCCATCGCAGGTGGCCAGTTGAGCATCTTCTTCGGCCTGGGGGAGGCGTAAGTCCGGACCTTGGACGTGGTCAAACCAAGGCGCACGAGCGACTCGGCGATGGTCACCGCCGCGGTCACGCCGTCCACGACGGGTACGCCGGTCCGCTCCACCACGCGCTCGGTCAGCCCGGACATGCCACCGCACCCCAAGCAGATGACCTCCGCTCGGTCGTCCTCGACCGCACGCGCCGCCTGCTCGGCGATGGCGTCCACCGCGGCACCAGGATCGCGCTCCAACGCCAGGACGGGCATACCGCTCGCGCGCACCGACGCGCAGCGCGCGCTGAGCCCAGCGGCGTGCAGGCGCTCCTCGATCAGCGGGACCGTGCGGTCCAGGCTGGTCACCACCGAGTACGTGCGGCCGAGGAACTGGGCCGTGCTCGCGGCGGCCTCGGTGATGTCGACGACCGGGACGTCGAACAGCTCCTGCAGCCCCTCCCGGCCGTGCTCTCCGTAGCCGGCCTGGATGATCGCGTCGAACGGCTCGGGGTAGGCCCGAACGGTCTCCATCACGGCGATCGCGGCGAGGTAGCTCTCGTAGTTGCCCTCGACCGACTCCGCGCCGAAGGCCGGCGTGATGGGAACGATCTCGGTGCCGGAAGACGCTGCACCGGCTGCTTGCGCACCGATGGACTCGGTGATGCTCGCGGTGGTGTTGACGTTCGCGACCAGAATGCGCATTGTTCGACCTCTTTCGGGGAACCCGTCCCCGGACTCGTGTTGCGTGGTGGTGCGGTGGGGGACCGGGCCCGCCCGCAGCGGGCCCGGTCGGCGGCTCACTCGGCGGCCACGGCGATCGATTCACCGTCCACATCGGTCGCATCGGGCTTGCGGTTGGCGATCACGGCGTAGATGATCGCGCCCAGGATCGCGCCGATGAACCAGGAGAACCCGGAAGCCGCACCGAACACGGGGACCAGCGCCACGATGACGGCGATCGCCGCGGCCGGGATGAACGCTCCGACGGCCTTCGGGTTGTACCCGCCGCGGTAGTGGTACTCGCTGTGCTCGTCCTCGCTGTAGAGCTCCGGCACGTTCACCCGGGTCCTTCGGATCAGCCAGTAGTCGGCCATGATCACGCCGAACAGCGGACCGAGCAGTGCGCCGAGACCACCCAGGAAGTAGTTCACCACGACCGGGCTGTTGTAGAGGTTCCACGGCAGGATGATCAGACCGATGATGGCGCTGACCAGCGCGGCCTTGCGGAAGTTCAGGTGCCGCGGGAACAGGTTCACCAGCACGTAGATCGGTGCCACGAAGTTGGCCAGCAGGTTCACCGCGATGGTCAGCACGATGAGGGCGATCGACGCGGCAGCCAGCAGCACCATGTTCGGGATGGTCTGCACGATGTCGGTCGGACTGGTGATGATCTTGCCGTCCAGCTTGAACTGCGCGCCGCTGAGCACCACCACGATGACGGCGAAGAACAGCATGTTCACCGGGATGCCGATCAGGTTGCCGCGGATGATCGACTGGCGGCTCTTGGCGGAGCGGGTGAAGTCGCAGAAGTTCAGCACGAAGGTGCCGTAGATGACCACCCAGAGCGCGGCGCCCTCCAGGACGTGCAACCACATGTCGGTGCCGACCAGCGGCTGCGCGGTGGATAGCGCGATCGAGCCGTCGGCGCGGATGAACATCCAGATCGCCAGCGCGCACATCGTGATGAGCGTGGTCGGCGCGGCGATCGCCATGTACTTGCGGATCACGTGCATGCCGTAGCTGGCGATGAGGACCTGGATCACCCACAGGGACAGGAAGGTGATCCAGCCGAGCAGCGGCAGCCCGAGCACTGACTGGGGCTTCAGCGACTCCAGCAACGGGAACATCGCCACCAGCAAGGTGCTCAGCACCTCGGAGGCGAGGTAGGTCTGGATGCCGAACCAGGCGATGGCGACCAGTCCGCGTACGGCGGCTGGGATCTGCGCGCCCTTGGTGCCGAACGCGATGCGGCTCATGACCGGGAAGGGCACGCCGGTCTTGTGCCCCATGTAGCCGGACAGCGTCAGCAGCAGGAAGAGCAGCAGCGAGGCGAGGAGGAAGGCGGCCAGGATGCCCCACACGTTCAACCCGATCGCGAAGAGCCCGATCGCGAAGGCGTAGTTGCCGAGGCTGTGGACGTCATTTCCCCAGAGGGTGAAGACGTTGTAAGCACCCCACCGGCGCCCTTCCTTCTGGGTGGGCGCGAGGTCGTAGGTGTACAGCCGGGAACTGGTCGTCGTGGCGGAGAGGTCCACATCGGCCCCTTTTCCCATGGCGGTCATCTGGCCGCCCAGGTGTCCTGTGCGCAACTTTCGACTTCCTTGTCTGTGCCGGGCATCGGATGTGGGCTGTGGTGCGGAATTTCGCTCAGCGCGCTGCCCGCGTCCTGGTGTTCAAGCTGTGCCGGGGTTGCTCGATGGGGACATGGGGTTCTCCGGTGGCGGATGCGACCGGGGCTTCCGCGAAACCCCGCGGCGCAGAGGGGGAGCGGTGCAGTCGTCGGGGTGGCCGACGAAATTTCTATTTCGAATTGCGGAAGTATACGTTTGTGATTCGAAAACGCTAGACCGCTTCTTTGGGCTCGTCAAGAGGTTCCGCGAGCGACGATTCGTGGTCGCCGAGATGGTCGATCCGGGGCTTCGAGTGCGGCTGCCTGTCCAGATGGTGGTCCTCGCGGGTCTGGGCTGTCCACGGTCGTGACAGGGGCGAGGCAGGGCTGCCTGCGGAGTCTGGTGATCGAGACGCTCAGGCGGTCCAGCCATCTTGCGCATTCTTCTCGCGTGGTATACCAAAATGATCAGACTCGTTGGAGTGGTCGCGATGCTTGCCTGAATTTTGGGTATTGTCCGCTCAATTTGGTATACAGAACAGCCTGTGCTCGGATATCGAGGAGCTCGTAATGTGCGTTGACCCCGCTCCGCCGCCCGCCAACCACCTCACCCGCCGAGGCGTGCTCACCGCAGCCGCCGTTCTGGCGGGGACCGCCGCTGTCGCAGCCACGCCCCGTTCGGCCACTGCTGCACCGAAGCCCGGTCCGTCCGCAGGGGATCTGGTCATCGATGGCGGCACGCTGCTCGACCCGGCGACCGGTGAGGTCGTCGAGAACAGCGTGGTCGTGATCCGCAACGGCGTCGTGCGCGCAGCCGGAGCCCGCGGCGGCGTCGAGGTGCCGGCCGGTGCGACCCGCCTCGACGTTCAGGGCTGCTGGGTGCTGCCGGGACTGGTCGACGCGCACATCCACCTCAACACCGCGGACGAGGCGCGCGCCGCGGTCCGCCAGGGTGCCACCAGCGCCCGCAGTGGGTCGACGAACTTCTACCAGGACATCGCCGTGCGCGAGCTGGCCCGCCAGGTGCCCGAGCTGGCCCCTGCGCTGAAAGCGGCGGGCATCTTCGTCACCCCGGACCTCGGCGACACAGTCCTGGCCGACCCCGACCTCACACCGCTGGCCCGGCTCTCCGACGGCGTTCGCTCGCCGGAGGCCCTGCGCCGCGTTGTCGAGGTGAACCTCGCCCGAGGCGCCGACATGATCAAGACGCGGGTCAACGAGCGGGCCGGGCTGCCCGAGCAGGACCCGCAGGCCCAGGTGTACTCCTACGAGCAGCTCTCCGAGGTGGTTGCCGCGGCACGTCGGGGCGGCAAGGGCGTGCTGTGTCACAGCTACAGCGAGAAGGGCTGCCACGACGCGGTGACCGCGGGCATCCGCTCGCTGGAGCACGGCGTGTTCGTCGGCGAGAAGACCCTGCACGAGATGCTCCGCCGGAACACCTTCTTCACACCCACGCTGACGCCGATCGCCGGGATGATCGACGACGAGAACCCGATCCTCGCCGAGCGCGGCCGCACCTACCTGCCGATCCTGAAGGACGCGGTGCGAGCGGCCCACGAGCTGGGGGTGCCGCTGGCGGCCGGGAGCGACTCCTCCGGCGGTGAGGTCGACCCGATCGGTCGCGAGGTGCAGCTGATGCACGAAGCGGGCCTGTCGGAGCTGGACGCCATCCGCACGGCGACGACCTCGGCCGCGACGCTGCTGGGCATCGAGCGCGAGGCGGGTCGGCTGGCGCCGGGCTTCCGGGGTGACGCGCTCGTGGTGTCCGGAGACCCGCACCGCGACCTGTCCGTCCTGACGTCGCCGGTGCACGTCGTGCGCGCGGGCCACGTAGTGGAACTCGGCTGATCGCGGTTATTGCTCTGCGCGGGGGGTCTGAGCTGCTTCCTTCGCCGCCGTGCGGCGAGCTCGGACCTTCCGCCACACCACCACCCCGACGACCACCACGACCACGGCGATGAGCACGAACCAGCTGGCTTCGCCGAGGACGTGCTCGACGTAGCGGGCCGATGCGCCCGCGCCGGTGCCGATGCCCACGTGCAGCGTCGACCAGCACAGCGCCCCGGCGGCCGATGCCGGCAGGAAGCGCCGGAAGCGCAGGTCGGAGGCGCCGGACGCAGCGGGGGTCAGGGTGCGCAGCACGGGCAGGAAACGGCCGACGAACACCGCGCCCGCGCCGTGCCTGCGGAGCTGGTCGGCGGCCCGGTCCCAGTGCTGGCGGCCGATGCGGCCGACCAGCTTCGTCTCGCGCAGCCGGTAGCCGTAGCGGTGCCCCAGCCAGTACCCGATGGTGTCCCCCGTGGTGGCGCAGACGGTGACGACCAGGACCATCGCCACGAACCCGAACACGTCGGTGATAGCCGAGGCGGCGATCAGCAGGCCGGTTTCGCCGGGCACGATCAGGCCGAGGCCGATGGTGCACTCGGCCAGCGTGAGCGCGCCTGCCGCCGCGATGACTAGCGGTAGGGGCAGCTGCGCCAACGAAGAGAGCAACTCCCCGAGATCCACCGAACCCTCCGTGCTGGTCCTCATCGGACCGTTTCGCGCGGAACGGTCCCCTCGTCACCATATCCGCGGTCGCCGGACCGGAAACGGTGTCCGGAGCCGCTCGTTCGCGTGGCGTTCCAGCGCCCGCTCGACGGCTCCCACCGGCCTGGTGAGTACTCTGCGTGTGGCTTTGGAGGTGGTCGGGATGAGTTTGCCGCACCTGGCCGTTCTGCTCGTCGCAGGTCTGTTCATCCTGGGGCCGGAGCGGCTGCCGCAGACCGCCGCGTGGGCCGGTCGCACGCTGCGCCAGGCACGCGAGTACGCCACGGGCGCTCAGCAGCGGCTCCAGGAGGAGTTCGGCGACGACCTGCGCGAACCGCTGGAGCAGTTGCGAGAGCCTCTCCAGCAGTTCAACGCGCTGCGCAATGCCGACCCACGACGTGCGGTCGTCAACTATCTGCTCGACGAGCGCCCGGATCCGCATTCGACGCCGGCCCAGCCTCCGCCGCGCGCGCTGAGCGGTGGCGAGAAACAGCCGTTCGACAAACCTCCGTTCGACGCCGACGCGACCTGATCACCCGCGTCCGGTTCGAAACGTATCGAACAAATTTCTGAATTGAGCATTGAGTCGCTGTTCTCGTGCGCTCGATTTAGCTCGATGCTGAAACGTCAGCGGACTCGGGGGGCGGTCTTTCAGAAGGTGATCGGCCTGCTTCACGCGTCGTGAGATCATGATTTTCCGCTGGTTGTGGGCGTGTCAATCTGGTCTGGTGGGGCTGAATTGCGCAGGTGAAGCTCGTCGTCTTTCTGTTCTGCATCCCATTATGTGAATTGGCTTCACATTTTTCGGCGATCTCTGTTCTGGCCAGAACTTTCGGTATGCATGATTTGCCCGATTGCAATGTGATCGAAATATCTTCTTTTCGCATCCGGATCGGCGATCCACAATTCCACGCACTATCGTTCTTCGGCATGTTCGCTTTCCGATGGAAAACACCGGAGCTCGTTGACCTGCTGGCCGACCGGGCCGGGCGGTGCGCGCGGTGACCGGTCGGGAGAGCACGCCGAACCCTGAGTCCGGCATCCGTTCGGTCGACGGCATCACCGTGGTCGACCCGGGCCTGGTGCGCCGGGCCGTCGCGGCGGCGGCCGTGGGCAACGTGACCGAGTGGTTCGACTTCGGCGTCTTCGCCTACCTGGCCACCACGATCGGCAAGGTCTTCTACCCGGAGTCCAGCCCGACCTCGCAGCTGCTGGCGACCTTCGGCACCTTCGCCGCGGCGTTCCTGGTCCGCCCGCTCGGCGGGATGTACTTCGGGCCGCTCGGCGACCGGATCGGGCGCACCCGAGTGCTGGCCACCACGATGATCATGATGGCGGCCGGGACGTTCGGCATCGGCCTGATCCCCAGCTACGACACGATCGGGCTGGCCGCGCCGATTCTGCTGCTGCTCGCCCGGCTCGTCCAGGGCTTCTCCACCGGCGGTGAGTACGGCGGCGCGATGACGTTCATCGCCGAGTACGCGCCGGACCGGCGACGCGGTTTCCTGGGCAGCTGGCTGGAGTTCGGCACGCTGACCGGCTACATCCTCGGCGCGGTGATCGTCGCCGTGCTGACCGCGGCGATGCCGGAGCCCGACCTGCTGTCCTGGGGCTGGCGCATCCCGTTCCTGGTGGCCGGACCGCTGGGCATCGTCGGCATGTACCTGCGGCTGAAGCTCGAGGAGACCCCGGCGTTCGCCGCGCTGGTCGAGGAGCACGAAGCGCAGCAGAAGGAACCGGTGAAGGGGGAGTTCAAGGAGATCTTCGTCCAGTACTGGCCGCCCATGCTGGTGTGCGGGGCGCTGGTGCTGGTGTTCAACGTGACCAACTACATGCTCACCGCCTACATGCCGACCTACCTGACCGACGCGCTGCCGCCGGTGATCGGCGAGACCGAGTCCTACATCCTGCAGATCGTGGTCATGGCGGTGATGCTGGTCGTGATCACGTTCATCGGGAGCATCAGCGACCGCGTCGGCCGCAAGCCGGTGATCATGGCCGGGTGCGTGGCGCTGGTGGTGCTGTCGGTGCCGTCGGTGCTGCTGATCCAGCAGAACACGGTCTCGACGGTGTTCGCCGGGCTGCTGATCATGGGTCTGACGCTGGTGATCTTCAGCGCGACCATGCCGTCCACGCTGCCGGCGCTGTTCCCGACGCACATCCGGCAGGGTGCGCTGTCGATCTCGTTCAACATCTCGGTGTCGCTGTTCGGCGGCACGGTCGCCACCGTGATGACCGCGCTGGTCGCGACCACCGGCGACCTGATGTGGCCGGCCTACTACCTGATCGGCGCGGGTGTCATCGGCGCGATCGGGGTCTGGTTCACCAAGGAGTCCGCGGCTCGTCCGCTGCCCGGCGCGACCGCTTCGGTCGGGACCGAGGAGGAGGCCAAGGCGACCGCTGGCCGCTGACGTCACCACGAGCCGCAACCGCAACCCGCCACCGCCGCACCGATCAGCGGTGGCGGGTTCGCGTCCAGTGTGGACATCGCAGCGCTGTGACCGGCATAGTCGGACGATTCGGCGCGGTTGCTCCAGAAGTGGTGCTCTGTCCAGGTGTTTGACCCGATCGTGATCTTCGTTGTCGGAGTGTTCCGTCGAAACACTCAACCCCGAGTGTCAACCACACCCTGGGCAAACCCGGCTGACTCGGACGACGAATTTACACGTTCTCCAAACGGTGCATAATTAACCCGACAAGTGATCTTGACGAGCTGGGGGCTGGACATGTCCGTCGAGAGAGCTCGCTGGGACATCCCTGCCGGGATGCCCTGCTGGATCGAGCTGGTGACCACCGACGTGCCGATGGCCTGCGGGTTCTACGGCCGTCTGCTCGGCTGGGAGTTCGAAGAGCACGACGATCCGCGCGAGGGCTCGCACGTGATCGCGCACCGGGACGGATACCCGGTGGCCAGCATCCGCGAGTCCGCGGACGGCCGTTCGAGGTGGCGGCTGTTCCTGGCGACCGCGAACAGCGCGGTTACCGCGGCCGAGGCGGGCAAGCTGGGCGGGCAGATCGTCGTGCCGCGCAGCCGGGTGCCGGGCCTGGGCGTGAAGTTGGTGCTGACCAGCCCGTCGGACGACGAGTTCGGCCTGCTGGAGCCGGACGCGCAGTGGCAGTTCGACGTCGGCTTGCCAGGCACGTTGGTGTGGGCCGAGCTGGTCACCATCAAGGCGCAGTCGGCCGACCACTTCTACGGTGGCCTGTTCGGCTACACCGGTGAGCAGTTCGGCACCGACCACGTCTCCGACTACGAGGTCTGGTATCTGGGCGGCGATTCGGTGCTGGCCCGGGTCAGCATGATCCGCGATCATCTCAGCCCGGACGCGCACCCGCACTGGCTGGTCTACCTCGGTGTGGACGAGGAGATCGGCACCGACGAGATGGTGCGGTCCGCGGTCGCCCACCACGGCCGGGTCCGCGTGGACCCGTACGACTCCAGCCTCGGACGGGTCGCGGTGCTGCGCGACCCGATGGGCGCGCGCTTCGCGCTCGTCGACCCGTCCCAGGCCACCGATTACGGCTCAGCCGGTAACGACGACCCCTACGACGACTGACCGCACTTCTCAGGTCGCCTCGCGGAGCAGGTTCACGATCTCCTTCTGGCCACTGGCCTGGGCGTGGCGGAGGGCAGTCACGCCCTCGCCGTCCGGGATGGCCGGGTCCGCTCCAGCCTCGAGGAGGATCTGCACGATCTGCTGGTAGGGGCGGCTGCCGTCGCCGAGGATGACGGCTTCGAGCAGGCCGGTCCAGCCGAGGTTGTTGACGTGGTTGACGTTGATCTCGGTGCGCAGGACCTCCCGGACGTAGTCGACGTGGCCGCGTTCGCAGGCGGGGATGAGTGCGACGCCGCCGAACCGGTTGGTGATGGTGACATCGGGACCGGCGGGCAGCAGCACCCGGAGCATCTCGACGCTGCCGGTCACACCGGTGGCCAGGAACGGGCTGTCCCGGCGGTCGTCCTGGGCGTTGGGATCGGCCCCGGCCGCGACGAGTTCGCGGGCGACGTCGACGTGATCGCTGAGCACGGCGAGCAGCAGCGGCGTGCGCTGGTGCGCATCGCGGGCTTCCACGTCGGTCCCGGTCGCGAGTGCGGCGCGGACGTCGTCGAGGTCGCCGGTGGTGGCCGCGTGGAGAAGTTGGTGATCGGCCATCGGGGTTCCTTTCCTGGGGTGGAAAACTGCGGTGCGCCGCCACCGGTGACGGGGGACCGGTGGCGGCGCCAGAGGCCAGGAGATCACAGGGTGAGGGTGATTCCCAGCTGGTGCACATAAAGTTGGGCACCCGCAGTCCAGGCGGGCGCTGAGGTTTCGCTGCTCGCGCCGCTACGCAAACCAGCCATCGGAGGCAGATCCTTAGGCGATGGGCGCGCCGGCGACCCTGCGTTCGCCGCCGTTGCGCTTCTGCCAGTCCTTGTAGACGTCGACCGCCGCGTCACTGGGTTCGTGGCGCATCGGCAGTCGGCGCTCTCGCCAGTCCTTGGCGAACTCGGTGTAGAAGGTGTCGAGCTCGAAGTACTTGCGGTCGTCCACGTAGTGCGGCTCGTAGGCCTCGCGGGTGGTCAGGAAGACGACCTCGTCGGGGCTGCAGTAGTACAGCGAGCCCAGGCACATCGGGCAGGGGTGCGCCAGCACGTAGATGGTGGTGCCGGTGAGGTGCTCGGTGCCGAGCTTCGTGCACGCGTCCCGGATGGCCAGCACCTCGGCGTGCGCGGTCGGGTCACCGGTCTGCGCCACCTTGTTGGGGCTTTCGGCCACGATCTCGCCGTCCTTGGCGATGACGGTCGCGAACGGGCGGCCGCCTTCCTCGACGTTGCGACGGGCCAGGTCGATGGTGCGCTGGATGAAGTCCACTTCATCTCCCCGTTCTCAGAAGGGCTTGGTGGGCAGGTACTTGCCGTCCAGGGTGATCACGGCTCGTTCGCCGCCCTCGGGGTCGGCAACCTTCTGAACGTCCAGGCGGAAGTTGATGGCGCTGATGATGCCGTCGCCGAACTTCTCGTGCACCAAGGCCTTGAGCGTGGTGCCGTAGACTTGGAGCATCTCGTAGAACCGGTAGATGGTGGGGTCGGTGGGAACGCCGCCCGGGATCGAACCGCGGGTCGGGATGGTCTGCAGCAGCAGCACCGCGTCTTCGCCGAGCTCCAAGAGCTCAGCGACCGCCTTGGCGGCGGAGGCGGGCAGCGCGTGCTGGCCCAGCAGGGCGGCCGTCACGAAAGCCTCGGAGAAACCAGCGGTTTCGGCGATCTGCTGCCACGTCAGGTCTTTGCGGGTTTTGCTCTCGACCGCTGCGATGGCGAGCTGCTGGCGGGCGGTGGGGTCGAACTGGGCGTGCACCACGTTCGCGTTCCTCTCTGTTGGTGTGTTGCGGGATCCCGTCACGGCACTCATGCGGCCGGGACAGGAGCGATCAGGTCGTCGCGGCCGAGTTCGACCACGTTGCCGGTGGCGATGTCGAAGACCCAGCCGTGCAACGAGATCTGGCCGCTGGCGGCCGCTCGGGTGACGAACGGGTGGGTCATCAGGTTCGCCAGCTGCGCGAGCACGTTGTGCCGCACGAGCACGTCGACCTCACCGTGCCAGTCAGCGGCGGCGGCCCGGGCCAGCGAGGCGTCCGCGTGGCGCAACCACCCGGCGGTGGTGGGCAGCGCGGACATGTCCTGGTGCTCGGCGAGGGCGGTCATGGCGCCGCAGGCGGAGTGCCCGCAGACGACCACGTCTGTCACGCCCAGCGCGTAGATGGCGTACTCGATGCTCGCGGTGATGCCGTCGGCACCGGCCGAGTGCGCGGGGACGAGGTTGCCCGCGGTGCGGATGACGAACAGCTCGCCGGGGTCCTGCTGGGTGATCAGCTCGGCCTTGGTGGGGAAGACGCCCTGCTGGAACTGGCGAATGCCGTCCGCGAGGTGCTGCATGAACCCTCCTCGTGCCGGTGTCGGTGAATGACACCACAACCATGCATGAGCTGGATCTATAGTGTCCAAGACGCAATTGGCATCGAGACGATTGCTGGCATCTATAGTGGGAGTGTGACCGTGGAACTGCGCCACCTCCGCTACCTGCTGGCCGTCGCCGAGCAGGCGAACTTCACCCGTGCGGCTGAGGAGCTGCACATCTCGCAGCCGACGCTGTCGCAGCAGATCAAGCAGCTGGAGAAGGCGCTGGGCGCGCAGCTGTTCGACCGGACCGGGCGGTCAGTGCGGCTGACCGACGCCGGTGCGACCTACGTCGACCACGCGCGCCAGGCGTTGCGCGATCTCGCGGCCGGTCAGCGCGCCGTGCTCGACGTGCAGGACCTGACCCGCGGGCACCTGCGGCTGGCGGTCACGCCGACCTTCACGGCCTACCTCGTCGGGCCGTTGATCGGTGCGTTCCGGGCGGCGTACCCCAGGATCAGCCTGGACGTGCGGGAGATGACCCAGGACCGGATCGAATCCGCCCTGCTCGCCGACGAACTGGACCTGGGCGTGGCGTTCCGCGGAGACCACCTGCCGGGCATCGACAGCGCCCCGGTGCTGACCGAATCCCTCAGCCTCGTCGTCGGTCGGCGCCATCCGTTGGCCCGCCGCCGGAACCCGCTGCCGGTGGCGGACGTGGCCGTTCAGCCGCTGGCGCTGCTCAGCACGAATTTTGCCACCCGCGTTCACATCGACACCTACTTCGCCGAGCACCGGGCTCAGGTGCAGGTCGCGGTGGACGCGAACTCGGCCACCGCGCTGGTCGAGATCGTCCGGCGGACCGATCTGGCCACCGTCCTGCCTGACGCCGTCACGCGGGAGCACCCCGACCTGCACCCGATCTCGCTGACGCCGGAGCTTCCGACCCGCACGCCCTGCCTCCTGCGTCGCGAGAGCGCTTACCAGAGCGCGGCATTGCGCGAGTTCGTCCGCATCGCGCGAGAAATGCAGGATTCTGACAGGTAAGTCGGAGAATCCGATGTGGATGTTCTTGTTCGGTCGACAGGCGACCAATGCTGAATCCGCCAATTGCAGTAGCGAGATTCGTGCGTGCGCGTTTCTCGGGTGATTCCCGGATCCCGGAGCCGGTCTGTGGCACTCTCGGCCATGCGATCTTGGTTGCCTGGAACCCGGGGGAAGACATGCCGTTCAAGAGCGAGCTCGCCCAGCCTTCGGCTGCTGAAGCGGAGCAGACGCACAACGTGGACACGGTCATGGGGATGTTGACAGGGCACTGGATGGCCCAGATCACCCGAGCCGCCGCGGATCTGCGGATCGCGGACCACGTCGCCGCGGGCGTTGTCACAGCACAGGAGATCGCCGAGAAGGAGTCGAGTGATCCGGAAACCACGTACCGGCTGATGCGCGCCTGCGCCAGCCTCGGTCTGCTGGTCCACGAGGGCCAGCGCCGCTTCGGTCTCACCTCGCTCGGTGAGGTGCTGCGCGAGGGTGTGCCCGGGTCGCTGAGGGAGGCCGCTCTGGTGCAGGGAGCGCCTGGCCATTGGCAGAGCTGGGGGCTGCTCCCGGAGGCGGTGCGCGCTGGTGGCAACCAGGTCGAGCAGGCCCTGGGCGCCGACATCTTCACGCACTTCAGCCGGAATCCCCGCGAGGCCGGCCTGTTCTCGAAGTTCATGTCGAACATGACGGGCATGGTCATCGAGGACGCGATCTCGCTGCTGGACCTCGACGGGGTGGGCAGGGTGGTCGACGTCGGCGGAGCGGAGGGCGCGCTGATCCTGCAGCTGATGCAGAAGCACCCCGACCTCGAAGGCCAGGTGTTCGACCTCCCGCACGTCGTGGAAGACGCCCAGCGGGCCGCCGATGAAGCCGGGCTGTCCGACCGCTTTTCCGCAGTCGGCGGAGACTTCTTCAGCGATGTGCCGGAAGCCGACTACTACCTGCTCAAGAACATCCTGCACGACTGGGCCGACGAGCAGTGCCGCACCATCCTCAGCAACTGCCGCCGAGCGGCGCGCCCAGGCGCCTGCGCCCTGGTGATCGAGGCGCTGATCGGCGACATCGGCAAGCCCGATCAGGCCGTTCTCATGGACATGAACATGCTCGCCGTCTCGGAGGGGCTCGAGCGAGACCTGGATGAGTTCGACGACCTCTTCGCCTCGTCCGGGTGGAAGCGCACCGACATGAGGCCCACCCGCTCGCTCTACTCGCTGATGGAACTGGAAGCGATCTGAGCGGCTGCCTTTGAACTCGTTAGACGCTGGTCAGCGGTCCCAGGTGATCAGCGGGGACTTGTACAACGTGGAGACCTTCTCGCCGTCGAGCCAGTCTTCCAGCCGCTCGGCCTCCGCCTGGAGCGCCGCCCGCGCGGTCGGTCCTGGGTTCTCGGGCACGATCAGCTCGATCCGCCCGGCGTCGTCCTGCACGTAGGCGCCGACGATCCGGCCGTCCCACCACGCGGTGGTGCCGCAGTTGCCGGACCTGTCGAAGACGGCCGGGTGGAAGTCCGGGGCGAGGTAGAAGTCGCGTTCCTTCCAGCCGAGCGCCGTCGGGTCGAGCGCGGGCAGCACCGCGGCCCACGGCTCGACGGGAGGCTCGGGATCCACGTCGTCGGGCAGCAGCCAGCCGACCTGCTCGCGCTCCAGCTGCACCTGCACCGCGCTCACGTCCGCCAGCGTCTGGCGCATCGCGCTCTTGGTCGCGCCGAACCACCACACGAGGTCCGTTTCGGTCACCGGGCCGAAGGAGCGCAGGTAAGACTCAACGAGCTGCGCGTATGCCTCCCGCACCTCGACCCGGGCCACGGGCTCCTCGAACCATTCGTCCATCCGCGCCCACAGGTTCCGGTTGACGCGCCAGTGGCTGCCGTTGTGCCCGCGCACCAGGTCACCGGACGCGCCCATCCACGTCAGCACCCTCGGTGCGATGTGCTGGACGTTGCCGTACGGCTTGTGCTCGTACATGGACACCTGACCGGACAGCTCGGCCAGGCCCTCCCGGAGGTCCTTGGCGCTGGACTCGTGCCCACCGACCAGCTCCTGCAGCACGGCCTGGCGGGCGGCGTCCAGCCAGGCCGTGCCGTCGTCGGTGATCCCGCCGTTGTGGAGGTCTTTGACGAGCTTGCCGAACTCCTGCCCAGCGACCCGCTCGGACGGTGCGCTCAGCGCGGCCGGCAGGAGGTCGCGCGGGAACACGAACAGGGTGCGACGCATCGCGAGCTGCTTGACCAGGGACCTCGATTCGAACAGTGCGTGCTCGAAGTCCGCGCGGGTGAACGAGTCGACCCGGGCGAGGATCGAGAGGTACGGGGTGGCCGGTTCGGTCGCGTGCAGCACCGTCATGGCCTTGACCGCCGCTTCCGCGTCCTCGACCCGGTGCTGCGGCGCGAGCGCGTGACGCCTGGCCAGCCGAGCCCGTCGCTCCGCGTCGTCGATCACTCGCATCCCGCGTCCCTCCGGGCTGTTCAGAGCGAGTCGATGAAGGCCAGCGAGGCCGCCCAGGCCTTCCGAGCGGCTTCGGCGTCGTGATCGGGCAGGTCCGGGTCGGTGAACAGGTGCCCGGCGCCGGGGTAGCGGTAGATCTCCACGTCCGCCCCGGCCCGCTGCATCTGCAGGTACCAGGAGTTCAGCCAGTCGTCGGTCTCGAACGGGTCGGGCTCGGCGACGTGCAGCTGCACCGGCAGATCGTCGACCTCGGCGTTCTCCGCGATGTCGGAAGTGCCATGCAGGAGCAGCAGGCCGCGAGCCTTCTCGTCGGCCAGAGCGAGGGTCTGGGCCATGGCCGCGCCCATGGAGAGCCCCGCGTACACCAGACCCCGGTCGCTGAGCGGAGCGGCGACCTGCACCGCCCTGCGCAGCAGCTCGTCGCGGCCGATCTCGTCACTGATGTGCTGGCCGTCCTCGACGGTCTCAGCGGTCTGGCCGTCGAACAGGTCGGGAACGTGCACCTCGTGGCCGGCCTCGCGCAGTCGGTCGGCTGCGGCGTGCACGGCGGGCCGCAGCCCGAACGACGAATGAAGCAGAAGGATGTCCACACCGAACATCCAATCAGCCACCCCCGACCAAAGCCGGACAGAGGGTCAGCCTGCGCGCATGACCGGGCTGGTCGCCGCCCCAAACCTGCACTGCTGGTCAGGACCCGTGAGTCTTTTCTGTCGTCATAGCAACACAAAAGACTCACGGGTCCCGACCTGCGATCGAGTCGAGCGGGATCAGAGCATCTGCCGGACTTGGCGAAGTCGGTCGTCGGCCCTGGCCGATGGCATGACTGCGGCGTGGCGCTCGGCCTGTTCGACCGCATCCCGCGCGGCGTCGAGATCACCGGTTCTGGCATGCGATTCGGCGAGCCACGTGAGGTAGAGCGCTACTTCCCGGGCATGGCCGGAAGGGTAGGTGGCGACGGCGTTGGACAGGAGCGGTTCAGCATCGCCCGGCCTGTCCAGCTCGATCATGCACCTACCAGCCATGATGTCGATCTCGGCTCGGTTGAGCCAGTAAACCCACTCCGGTTCGGACCCGTCACCTCGTCGTTCGTAGGAGTCGTTCACCGCGTCGAGTGCGCGCCAGGTGCCACCGGTGTCTTTGGCCTTGACCGACGCCCACGCCACGCGTTCGAGCAGCAGTGCGTGAACAACGGGTGTTGCTCCATCGGCACCTTTGACGGCAGTCCGCGCCAGCAGCGCTGCATCGCGCGGATCGCCGATGTTCGCGACCTGATAGCTCAGACTCGACAACAGCTGAGCCCCGAGCATGCGATCGGATGCCTCGCTGGCCGCGCCCACGCCCGAGATGTACAGGCGTTGCGCTTCGGCATGACGACCTGCGTCGCTGGCGATCCACCCGGCGAGCTGGGCCAGTTCGCCGACTGCGGTGAACAGGCGTCGGCCCACGCGCTCCGAGTAGCGTGCCGACCGCATGAGCTCGTCGGCTTCTCCGAGCTCTTTCGACACAGCGGGCAGGAGATCCCGGCTGCTCACCACGTCGTCGAGATGGCGAAGCTCGATCACGCGGGCTTCCAACTCCTTCGCCAGGGACTCGCCGACCTGCCGACCGGAGCGGAACTGAACGGAGATGGGCGACTCCGAGACGAGCCATTCATGGGCGATCCGCAGCGGATCGCCCGGGTTGGGTTGCAGCGGAACGCCAAGCGCCTGCTCGTAGGCGTTGACCACATCTGGCGTTGCTGATCGTTTCCCGGTTTCGGCCATGCTCAGGTACGACTTGGCGTAGTGCGTGCGCTGTGCCATCCGGGACAAGCTCAACCCCGCAGTGTCGCGGGCAGCCCGCAAGTCCTCGCCTGTCGTCATCAGCCCCACCTCGTTGTGAACCCCTGTGAACGGCGAAAGCACTACTGCTAACGGTAAGTGCTGACGAGGTTACATACGGGCACGACGTGCTGGTCGGTGCGAGTTTGCGGAGGTCTCCTTGGAAACTCCCGAATTCCGATCGGCGGTGCCCAGCACGCGAAACGACGTTCACGGGAGGTTCGGATGGCTGGGTTCGGGGTGGAGCGGTCTTTCTCGGAGTGGGTGGACGAGTTGGTCCGGGTGACCGCGCCGCGGGTCTTCGCGTTCGTCGAGGAGATCGAGGACGAGTTCGGGAAGGACGGGCAGATCGTCGCGTGGGGCCTCGAGTTCCCGGACCACGCCGAGGTCATCGGGGTCGACGGCGGGGTTCGCGGGTCCTTCGGCTCGACGCAGACCGCGTTCGAGCTGTTCTCCCGCCGGGATCCAGTTCAGTTGGTCTGGGCTCCGTAGGGGGCCGTGAGCCGCCCTGCTGGCGGTCCAGCAGATCGATGGCCTTGCCGGTCATCTCGGCCAGCTTCGGCGCGTTGGCCGGCGGCCCCGGTTCGGCGCGCAGCGGGTGGGCTCGGTGCCGCCGACCTTGGCGGCCGGCCCGGTCCACTGGCGACGACTGTGAGGTGAACTTTGTTGACAGCGGTGTGTTGCGCGCGCTACACCGGTGCGCTGCGCAAGATCGGCCGTTCGTCGCCCCGGGATATCGTGTCCGACGAGCAAGACGTCCGCACGCCGGTCGGCGCGGGGTTCTCCAGGAGGAATTTCGGTGCGGTTCAACGAGGACGCGGAGCTGGACACGTCCCAGGTCCAGGAAGCCGGTGGTTCCGGCGGTGGGATTCGGGGCGGCACGATCGCGGTCGGTGGTGGCGGTTTGACCGTCGTCGGGGTCGTGATCTTCTTCCTGATCAGCAACTTCCTCGGCGGCGGCGAGTCCTCGTTGCCGCTGAGCCTCGACCAGTTGCCGGCCGGTCAGCAAGCGGACAATCAGCGGCTTTCGGAGGAATGCCGCACCGGGGCCGACGCCAACCGCCGTGACGAGTGCGCGCTGGTGGCTTCGATCAACTCCATCCAGGGTTACTGGAGCGACCAGTTCAAGCGCTCCGGCGGCCGCTACGAGACGGCGCCGACGAACTTCTTCCGCGGCTCCGTGCAGACCGCGTGCGGTGGTGCGACCTCCGACGTCGGCCCGTTCTACTGCCCGGCCGATTCTGAGGTCTACATCGACCTGGACTTCTTCAAGGACCTGCAGACTCGGTTCGGCGCCCAGGGCGGGCAGTTCGTGGAGGCCTACGTGCTGGCCCACGAGTACGGCCACCACGTGCAGAACCTGCTCGGCACCTCCTCGAAGGTCGACCCCCGCAAGACCGGCCCGACCTCGGGCGCGGTGCGGCTGGAGCTGCAGGCCGACTGCTACGCGGGGGTGTGGGCCAACCACGCCACCACGGTGCCCACCAAGTCCGGTCAGCCGCTGATCGAGGAGATCACCAAGGACGACGTCAACCGCGCCTTGGACGCGGCGGAGCACATCGGCGACGACTTCATCCAGGCCGAGCTCGGCGGTGGCCGGGTGGACGAGAGCAAGTTCAGCCACGGCAGTTCGGCGCAGCGCGAGAAGTGGTTCACCACGGGCCTGCACACCGGAAACCCGAACGCCTGCAACACCTTCGACTCGAAGGTCAGCCTCGGCTGATCCCGCATTATCTACGCGCGGCCACCGGGACCGGTGACTGAAGAGTCCGATGTGGACATATCCGAGATGGTCCCGGATCGAGCGGCGGCGGGGAGTTCCCAGATTTCCCAAACTTGGGAGTTCCGGCCACCGCCAGCGCACGCCGATCACCGATGGAGGAGCGAGCGAAGATGACCATCGACTCGACCGGCGGTTCCGGCCCGACCGCGCTGGCCGCGTGCTTGCGAGAACTCGTCGCGCAGGCGCCCGACCGCCCGGCGGTCACCGACGACCACGTGACGCTGACGCGGGCCGGGCTCGACCGGCGCACCAACCAGCTCGCGCGCCGGTTCGCCTCGCTCGGCGTCACCCGGGGGTCGATGGTGTCGATCGCGCTGGTCAACCAGGTGCGGCACCTGGAGTGCTCGATCGCGGCGTGGAAGCTCGGTGCGATTCCCCAACCGCTGTCGCACCGCCTGCCGCCCGCCGAGCTGTCGGCGCTGCTGGAAGTCGCCGACCCAGCGCTGGTGGTCGGGCTCCCGCCGCAGGACTCGCACCCGTGGCTGCGCGGCGACGAGGACGTCACGGACGAATCCGACGCCGCCCTGCCGGACGTCATCGGACCGGCGTGGAAGGCCCCGACCTCGGGCGGCAGCACCGGACGGCCCAAGCTGATCGTGGCCGGTCAGGAGGCCACCGCCGAAGGGGTTCTCGCGGGATGCGACCACCTCCGCCTGGAACGCGACGGCGTCATGCTCACCACCGCACCGCTGTACCACAACGCGCCCAACATGTTCTCGCTGATCTCGGTGCTCCAAGGCAGCCACGTGGTCCTGATGTCGCGGTTCGACGCCGACCGCGCGCTCGGGCTGATCGAGCAGCACGCGGTCACCTGGCTCTACGTGGTTCCCACGATGATGGGGCGGATGCTGCGGCTGCCCGCTGAGCGCCGGGCCGAGGTGGACGTCTCCTCGCTGCGGACGGTCTTCCACATCGGTGCGCCCTGCCCGCAGCACGTCAAGCGCGGCTGGACCGACTGGGTCGGCCCGGAGAAGGTCGTCGAGGTCTACGCAGGTACCGAGGCGCTGGCCAGCACGATGATCGACGGGATCGAGTGGCTGCAGCGCCCCGGTTCGGTCGGCAAGGTCGCCGCTGGCGAGATCACCGCCCGCGACGAGGAGTTCCGAGAGCAGCCGCCGGGTGAGGTCGGCGAGTTGTGGCTGCGCCCGAACCCGGGAACCTCGCCGCCCTACCGCTACGTCGGCGCCGACCCCAGAGCGCGCGACGGCTGGGAATCGCTCGGTGACATGGGGTGTTTCGACACCGACGGGTACCTCTACCTCGCCGACCGGAGCACGGACGTCATCCTGGTCGGCGGCGCGAACGTCTACCCGGCGGAGGTTGAGAACGCCCTGGCCGAGCACCCGCACGTCACCTCGAGCGCGGTGATCGGCCTGCCCGACGAAGACCTCGGCAACGTGGTCCACGCGATCCTGCAGACCACTCGCTCGGTGCCCGACGAAGAACTGCTGGACCACCTGCGCGCCCGCCTCGCGCCGTACAAGATCCCGAGGTCCTTCGAGTTCACCAGCGAACCGCTCCGCGACGACGCGGGCAAGGTGCGCCGAAGCGAACTGCGCGCAGCCAGGCTGAAGAAGGCCTGACGGTCAGGCCGGGCCGACGGCTCCCCGCCGCTGCGGGCTGATGCTGGGCAGGTGCTCGCGGACCAGCAGCCCGCTCATGGCCAGCAGCCACAGGGCGGTCAGCGCGTTGGGGACGTAGGCGGTGAGCACGCTGTCCGGCGCGAGCACCCCGGCCCCGCTGATCACCGTGATCGCGCCCAAAACCCTGATCAGGGCGACGAATCCGGTGAACCAACCGGCCCACTTGGGGAACACGTCGGCCCGCGCGATGGCCACCGCGCAGGCCGCCAACGGCAGTGCCAGCGCCAGTCCGGCGATCGCCCGCACGACGACCAGCGCGGAGTAGGGAACTGAGGCCACCACGAGCAGCATCGGGTGAGTGGTCAACGCCTGGACCACACCGCCGAAGGCCGCCACGGCGAGGAATCCGATGGCGGCGGTGATCGCGAACCCGCTGAGCACGACGGCGGGCGCATCGCTGTTCGGGTCGGCCAGCCGGAACGCGGTGGCCAGGGTCGCGCCGAACCACATGAACAGCACGACGGCCGCTGCCGCGAGCACGACCGCGGTCATGATCACGCCGCGGGTGAAGAACAGGTAGCTGGCGATCGCGTTGGTGGATTCGGTGATCCGCGGGGCATCGCGGAGCAGGATGCTCGCGATGACGGCGAGCACGAGCGAAGCGAGACCGGCTAACCCGCCCCAGCGCATTTCGTGGCCGTTGTTCATCGTGTCCTCCAGCGGTTCGGGTGCGGAGAATGCATCGACGGTCGCGACTGGTCACTGCGTTGTCACCGGGACGAAAGTCCTCAATCACGAGCCGGGCCGTTGTCCTCTGGAACCGTGCCGCAGCGCTGCGCACGCTGGTGGCGACGGACGGCGATGGAGTGTGCGTGGTGAAGCGACAGGGAACGACGGTGGAGCCGACGGGCCAGCGCTGGGGGGCGGCTGCGACCGCACTTGTGCTGGTCGCGCTAGGGGTGGTGCTCGCGGTGGAGAACCGCGGGCTCGTCGAGATCCGGCTTCTGGTCCCGGTGGTGACCCTGCCGCTGTGGACCGCTTTGGCCGTGCTGCTGGTCATCGGCGTCGTCATCGGGCTGCTGGTCGGCCGCCTTCGGAAGTGACGCGCCTGCTACGTGCGGAAGTCGCGGCTATTACGCCCGATACCGCCGGAGAACCCCATCAGGTGAGCTGCCTGGTGAGCAGCGCCAGCGAGCGGGACGGTGGTTGCGCCACACCGTCCGACTCGAAGGGGAAACCATGGAGATGCCGCTGGTGAACAACTGCACCGCGACCGAATGCGCGTTCAACGACGAGGAGAACTGCCACGCACTGGCGATCACGATCGGCGAACCGCGGCACGCGCAGTGCGACACCTACGTCACGACTTCGGTCGTTGGGGGAGATCCGAACGCGGTCGCGCACGTCGGCGCCTGCAAGATGCAGGACTGCCGCTACAACTCCCACCTCGAATGCCAAGCCCCCGGGATCTCGGTGGGCCACGCGCAGGAGATCGTCGACTGCCTGACCTACCAACCGGCCTGACCCACCCAACGCCAGGCCGCAGCGATTCCCGGGACGGTTCGGTGAACGCCCCATCGGACCCCGGTGGGGTGCCGAACAAGGTGCCGCACGCGGTACCGGTGCTGAAGGGCGAGTTCGTCAACCGGACGGACGAGTTGAACCAGGTTTGCGAGCTGCTCGACCCGACCGCTGATTCGGTGCGGATCGCTCTTCAACCAGGAATAAGCGAGGCCCTGCAACGCCTTACGGGTGCGCTTCCCCGTCTCCGGCAGTGGCGCGAGGATCGGATCGACGCGTTGATCGCCGAGCACGAGCTGTCCGGCGAGCCGATTTTCATCGCGGGCGCGGTGTGGAACCAGGGTGAGTTCCATTCCCGGTTCGACCAGGTCGTCCTGCTCAGCGCGTCTTTGCCGGTCATGCTCGAACGCATCGCCAACCGTGACACGGACTCCTTCGGCAAGAGCGCTGAGGAACGCGATCGGATCATCGCGGACACGACTGACGTCGAGCCGCTGCTGCGGTCCTCGGCCACACTGGAGATCAACACCGAGAAACCGCTGGCCGAAGTGGTGGACCAGCTGGCAGCGCTCGCCGGTCCACCGCCGCGCCGCTGACCTCAGCCCTCGTTGGCGAGATGGGCTGGGAAGCCTCCGGTGGCGATCGGGCTCCAGCGTTCGGGGGTGACTCGGATCAGGGACTTGCCCTGCTTGCGCATCGCTTCGCGGTACTCGTCCCAGTCCGGGTGTTCACCGGCGATGGTGCGGAAGTACTCGACCAGCGGTTCCACCGAGTCAGGTGTGTCGATCACCTCGGCAGAGCCGTCGATCTGGACCCACGCGCCGTTCCAGTCGTCGGACAGCACGATCACGCTCACCCGTGGGTCGCGCTTGGCGTTGCGGGTCTTCGCGCGTTCCGGGTAGGTGGACATCACCAGGCGACCCGAGTCGTCCACGCCGCAGGTCAGGGGTGAGCCCTGCGGGCGGCCGTCGGCCCGGGTGGTCAGCAGGATCGCGCGGTGGCGCGGTCGGACGAAGTCCAGCAGCCCGGCGAGGTCCACCTTCGTGTTGGTGGCGATCTGAGGCATCGTGCAACCTTCCTCGAGCGCATCCGGCGGTACGCGTCCATCCTGCCGCGCACCGCCGGATGCGGCCGAACCGGATCAGCCGCCAACGGCGGCGAGCTCGGACCACGCCTCCTGGAATGCCGAAAGGCCGCCGCGGGGGAGATGCCCTCGCGGCGGCCTTTCGAGCTGGGCTCGGGTCAGTCCGTGCCGAACTCCATCGCGGCGCGGTCCAGGGAACCGGCTTCGGTTTCGACCTCCGCGCCGACCGAGGCGATCGCCTCGGCGCCGCCGGACTGCAGGGTGCCGACCAGTTCGGTGTGGGCCGGGCCGACCAGGCCGAGCTGGGCGTAGGTCTCCAGCTTGGCGCGGGAGTCGGCGATGTCCAGGTTCCGCATGGTCAGCTGGCCGATGCGGTCGACCGGGCCGAAGGCGGCGTTCTCGGTGCGCTCCATGGACAGCTTGTCCGGGTGGTAGGAGAACGCCGGGCCGGTGGTGTCCAGGATCGAGTAGTCCTCGCCGCGGCGCAGCCGCAGGGTGACCTCACCGGTGACCGCCGAGCCGACCCACCGCTGCAGCGACTCCCGCAGCATCAGCGACTGCGGGTCCAGCCAGCGGCCCTCGTACATCAGGCGGCCCAGCTTGCGGCCCTCGTTGTGGTAGTTGGCGACGGTGTCCTCGTTGTGGATGGCGTTGACCAGCCGCTCGTAGGCGATGAACAGCAGGGCCATGCCCGGCGCCTCGTAGATGCCGCGGCTCTTGGCCTCGATGATGCGGTTCTCGATCTGGTCGCTCATGCCCAGGCCGTGCCGGCCGCCGATCGCGTTGGCCTCGTGCACCAGGTCGACGGGGGAGGTGAACTCCTTGCCGTTGATCGCGACCGGGCGGCCCTGCGCGAAGGCGATCGTGACGTCCTCGGTGGGGATCTCGACCGACTCGTCCCAGAACCGCACGCCCATGATCGGGTCGACGATCTCGACTCCGGTGTTGAGGTGCTCGAGCTCCTTGGCCTCGTGGGTGGCGCCCCAGATGTTGGCGTCGGTGGAGTAGGCCTTCTCCGCGCTGTCGCGGTAGGGCAGGCCGTGTTCCTGCAGCCACTCCGACATCTCCTGGCGGCCGCCGAGTTCGCTGACGAAGTCGGTGTCCAGCCACGGCTTGTAGATCCGCAGGCGCGGGTTGGCCAGCAGGCCGTAGCGGTAGAACCGCTCGATGTCGTTGCCCTTGAAGGTGGAGCCGTCGCCCCAGATCTCCACGCCGTCCTCGAGCATCGCGCGCACCAGCAGGGTGGCGGTCACGGCGCGGCCCAGCGGGGTGGTGTTGAAGTAGGTGCGACCGCCCGATCGGATGTGGAACGCGCCGCAGGTCAGCGCGGCCAGGCCTTCCTCGACCAGCGCCTCCCGGCAGTCCACCAGGCGGGAGTGCTCGGCGCCGTAGGACTTGGCGCGACCGGGGATGGAGGCGATGTCGGTCTCGTCGTACTGCCCGATGTCGGCGGTGTAGGTGTAGGGGATCGCGCCCTTATCGCGCATCCACGCAACCGCGACGGAGGTGTCGAGACCTCCGGAGAAGGCGACGCCGACCCGCTGGCCGACCGGGAGACTCGTCAGAACCTTGGACATGGGTTAAGACTATGCGATGGACTGCATGATTATGAAATCGGGGGTCGCACAACGCTATGACCAGGGAGAACGCGCGGACTCTCGGGTGTGATCCGGCGGGTTGGGCCATGCTGGGCCTCTCGGTCCGGCTGCGGAAGCGTGGTGGTTCCCGTCGCTGGGTATGTCCGATTGGTGTCGGCAGCCGTCGTCGCCGGGGGGACGTTCGCGGTGATCGTGGAATGCGACTGTCAGCGCGCAATCAGCCTGTCCGCAGCAGTGCGGGGCTTGCCGGATGCCGAGCTGCGAGGCGAAGCGCGGATCCTGGACGTCAGCACCAATAGCAGGCAGGTGCGACCAGGTGGGCTGTTCTGCGCAGTGCCGGGAACGCAGCGGGACGGGCATGGCTTCGCCGCTGATGCGGTGGCCGCCGGGGCTGGTGCGTTGCTGGTGGAGCGGTTCGTCGACCTGCCGGTGCCCCAGGTGCGCGTGCCCGCGGTGCGGCCTGCGGTGGGGCCGGTCGCCGCGGAAGTGCACGGCCATCCCGCCGATGAGCTCGCGGTTGCCGCCGTGACCGGGACCAACGGCAAGACCACCACGGTGCACCTGGTCGAAGCCGCTCTGGCGGCCGGTGGCGTGCGCGCCGGCTTGAGCTCCACGGTCGAGGCCCGCTGGCCGGGGTGGCGGAGCCCGGCGGCGCTGACCACGCCGGATGCCGCGGAGCTGCAGCGGATGCTGTGCCGCATGCGCTCGGCAGGGGTGCGGGCGGCGGTCGTGGAGGTGTCCTCGCACGCGATCGACCAGCACCGCATCGACCCGGTGCGGGCCGAGGTCGCGGTGTTCACCAACCTGAGCCCGGAGCACCTCGACTACCACGGCACGGTCGAGCAGTACTTCGCGGCCAAAGCCGCGTTGTTCACGCCGAGCCGCTGCCGCCGGGCCGTGATCAACGTTGACGACTGGTGGGGGCGGCGGCTGGCCGCCCAGACCGAGGTGCCGACCGTGACCGTCGGGCGCAGTCCGCGTGCGGACGTGCGGGTCGAGGAGGTCGGTTCGACGTCCGACGGACTGCGCGTGGTCTTCCACGAGGGCGATGATCAGGTGGCGTTGACCGTGCCCCCGTCGATCGGTGGGCGGCATGCCGCTGGCCTGGCCGCGGCCTACGCAGCAGCCCGTTCGCTGGGGGTGTCCAAGTCGGCTGCGGTGCACGGGCTGACCGCTGCGCTGCCGCCCGGTCGTTTCCAGCGCGTAGACGTCGGTCAGCCGTTCCTGGCCGTGGTCGACTTCGCGCACACGCCGACCGCGGTGGCCGATCTGATCGCGGCCGCGCGCCGGACGAGCGGGGGACGGGTGCACCTCGTCGTTGGTTGCGCCGGGAACCGCGACCGGTTTAGCCGCCCGGACGTGGGCCGCGCCGCGCTGGCCGCCGACACCGCGGTCTTCACCACCGACGACCCGGGCGAGGAGGACCCGGCGGAGATCACCGCGCAGGTGTTGACCGGGACGATCGGGGTCAGCGGTGGGGAGTTCGTGGTGGAGCACGATCGTCGGGCGGCGATCGCCACTGCTGTTGGCCGGGCTGGGCGGGGGGACGTCGTGCTCGTCGCGGGCCGCGGACACGAGCGTTACCAAGCGGTCGACGGCGGTCGGCGCCCGTTCGACGACGTCGAAGTCGTCACCGCAGTCTTGGCCGATGCCGGCTGGGCGGGCCAGGAGCGGGGCCGAACATGCGGGTAGCTCCCGCGCGAAACGCGAGAGCTATCCGGGTTGCGGATCACCTCATCTGGGCTGCGCGAAGTGATCCGGTTGATGGTCTGTCCTTAGACAGGTTGTTGAGGTTCGAGGATCTGGTGGGTTACCAGCGGCCCCGGTGGCCCCAGCCACCCCAGCCGCCCCAGCGGCCCCAGCCGCCCCAGCGGCCCCAGCCGCCCCAGCCCCAGCCCCAACCCCAACCCCAGCCGCCACCCCAGTGGCCGCTCAGGTTGCTGAAGACTGTGCTGACTTTCATCTTCATCCCTCATCGATCCTGGACGAGTCCAGTGTCATCGGATTCCGTCGAAAACGATGCGCTGCGTAGGAGTTCGCAGCACCAGCAGACCTCCCCGGTGGTGACTGGTGGAGAAATGCGTTAACGGTGTTCCTCTTATCCAGCTACCTGGATGCGCTAGTTGCGTGCGCACTAACCACGATAGTCCCACGAGATGGTTGTACAGGAGAGACTTTTGCCCCGAATGCATTGCGTAGCAACTGGTTGCGCTACGCACACAGCGTTCGTCCACTGGGGACCTCGACGTCGGACCGAGATCGAGAGTTTGCGGTTTTCGCAAAGAGGTTTGCGGGTTTTGCCGACGAGTCCGCATGGTGGTCGCGGAGGTGGTCAAGGTGACTGATCAGTTGGCGAACGGCTACGACGTGGTGGTGGTCGGCGGTGGCGCCGCCGGGCTGAGCGGAGCGCTGATGCTGGCCCGAGCGCGGCGCTCAGTGGCGGTGATCGACGCGGGCTCCCCGCGCAACGCGCCCGCGGAAGGCGCGCATGGGTTGCTGGGGCACGACGGGATCCGGCCGACCGAGCTGCTCGAGCGAGGACGGGCGGAAGTGCGCGGATACGGCGGCGACGTGGTGTCCGGTGAAGTCCGCTCGGTGAACCGTGACGGCGACGGGTTCTCGGTGGCGCTGACCGACGGGCACGCGACACGTGCTCGGCGCCTGCTGGTGACCACCGGGCTGGTCGACGAGCTGCCGGACGTGCCGGGCCTGCGCGACAGGTGGGGGCGGGACGTGCTGCACTGCCCGTACTGCCACGGCTGGGAGGTACGCGACGGGGCCATCGGTGTACTGGCCAGCGGACCGATGTCGGTGCACCAGGCGCTGCTGTTCCGCCAGTGGAGCAGCGACGTCGTGTTCTTCGCCCACACCGCCGCGCCGCTGAGCGAAGAGGACGCCGAGAAGCTGGCCGCTCGCGGCATCCGGGTGGTGCGGGGTGAGGTCGCCAGACTGGAGATCGCCGAGGACCGCATCACCGGAGTGCGGCTAGTCGACGGAACCGCGGTCGCGCGCGAGGCGCTGGCGGTGGCGACCCGGATGGTCGCGCGCGCCGGGTTCCTGGCGGAACTCGGGCTGCGGCCGGAAGAGCACCCCAGCGGAACAGGGGAGCACATCCCGGCCAATGCCACCGGGCGCACTGAGGTCCCCGGCGTGTGGGTGGCGGGCAACGTCACCGACCTCACCGCGCAGGTCGGCAACGCCGCTGCGGCGGGTGCGGCCGCGGCAGGGCAGATCAACGCCGACCTCGTCGCCGAGGAAGTCGACCAGGCGGTCGCCGCTCGGCGCGGCCCGTTCTCGGCGGAGTCCGAAGCGCAGGTCTGCGAGCTGGTGGCCGGAAACCGTCGGCACGGCCTGTGAGCGGGAGGCATTGCCGGGCCGTCGGCGGGGTATGTTCAGCGGGATGAGCGCCGTTGGGGGAGGCGCTCGTTCGGGGGTGCTCGATGGGAACGCCTGCTGCGCGGCCGGGGGCTACCACGCGGCGCGTCTACGCGCTGGGCTCGTTGGCAGCGATCCTGTTCGGCTACGACAACGGGATCATCTCGGCCGCGATCCTGTTCATCCCGCACGAGCTGCCGTTGACGCCGCTGCTCAAGGGCACCGTGGTCAGCGCGACGGTCGTCGGCGCGATGGTGGGCGCGGTCGGTAGCGGGCCCGCGGCCGACCGGCAGGGCCGGCAACGGGTGCTGCTCGCGGCCGGGGTCGTGTTCACGGTGGGAGCGCTCGGCGCAGGGCTGGCCACCTCGGTCACCGCGCTGGTGCTGTTCCGGTTCGTCATCGGGTTGGGGATCGGCATCGCGTCGGTGGTCGTCCCGCTCTACCTGGCCGAGATGGCGCCCGCGGGGGCTCGCGGCGCGGTCACCTCGCTGAACCAGTACATGATCATCGTGGGGACCGCGCTGGCCGCGGCCACCGGATACGCCTTGGCCTTCGCGGGCTCCTGGCGGTGGATGATCCTCATCGGCGTGGTCCCCGCGGTGGTGCTGGTCCTGGGGCTGCTCGCGGCTCCGGACACGCCGCGCTCCCTGGTCCGGCGCGGACGTCCTGAGCAGGGGCGTGCGCTGCTGGTCGGGCTGCGCGGCGACCCGGTGGCCGCCGACCGCGAGCTCGCCGAGATCACCGCTCTTGAACGCCAGCAGCGCGACGCCGAGCTGGGTGCCCGGATGTCCGCGGGCTGGGTGCGGCGGTTGCTGCTGCTCGGCGCTCTGCTGGCGGTGTTCCAGCAGATCACCGGGATCAACACGATCGTCTACTACGCGCCCAGCGTGCTCACCGGGTTCGGGGTCTCCGAGGTCACCGCGCTGCTGTTCACCTTCCTGAACGGGCTGCTGAACATCGTGACGATCGCGCTCGTGGTGCGCGCCAAGGTCGTGGACCGGCGAGGTCGAAAGCCTGTGCTGCTGGCCGGTTTGGTCGGCATGTCGTCAAGCCTGTTCGCGGTGGGGCTGGCCGCGCTGCTGCTGCCGCCCGAGTCGCCGGTGCTGTTCGGGATCGCGGTGGCGGCCTTCGTGGTGTTCACCAACACCTTCTCGGCCACCTGGGGGCCGGTGCTGTGGGTGATGCTGGCCGAGATCTTCCCGCTGGCCATCCGCGGCACCGCGATGGCGCTGGCCACGCTGTTCAACTGGCTGACCGACTTCTTCGTCTCGCTGACCTTCCCCACGTTCACCGCGCTGGTCGGGGCGGGCGTGGTGTTCCTCGCCTACGCCGTGGCCGGGGTGCTCATCTTCCCGATCGTCTGGTGGGCGGTGCCGGAAACCAAGCAGCGCAGCCTGGAATCGCTGGAGCAGCAGTTCCGCGAGAGGGGCCGCTGATGTGGGCGATGAACCGGCGCCAGTTCGGCAAGCTCGCCCTCGCCGGTGCGGGAGTGGTCCTGTTCGGGGATGGGCCGCGTGCCGCCGAGGTCCGGGCAGCCGAACCGGTCGGCGGTTTCTTCGTGACCATGTTCACCGACTACGCGGCCACGATCAGCACCGACAGCACCGGCGACCTGTGGCCGACGTGCTGGGCCGACGACGACTTCGTCTACACGGCCAACGGCGACGGCCAGGGTTTCGGCGACCAGCCGATGGCCCCCATCGTCGCGAACCGGATCGCCGGGACCCCGGAAACCGGACTGCGCGGCGAACGGCTCGCCGCGGGGGAGGCGATCGCCAAGGCGCACGCCGATTCCAAGCTGTACAACCCGAAACCCACCGGGATCGTCGCCGTGGACGGCAACGGCGACGGCCGCGACGAGCTGTACCTGGCCGTGCAGGACCTGCGCTACGCACCGGCTGCGGCGGCGTTCGACGACGCTCCGAACGCCAGCATCGTCAAGTCCGAGGACTACGGGCGCACCTGGCAGCAGCCGGCCGAACCGATGTTCACCGACCACGTGTTCACCACGATCATGTTCCTGGACTTCGGCCGCAGTCAGGAGCACGCGCGCGAGCTCGGCCCGCAGGACGCCGGGTACGTCTACGCCTACGGCCTCGACCACAACTGGCGCGACTCCTACAGCGGCGCGGTGCCGTCCCCGACCAGCCTTTACCTGGCGAGGGTGCCGCGCAACAGCATCCAGCAACGCGAAACCTGGCGGTTCTACGCGGGAAACGGGGCGAACGGTCCGCAGTGGACGGACCGGATCGAGGACAAGGTACCGGTGCTCACCGACGAACGGCGGCTCTACACCGATCTGCTGGTGTCCGGCCGCCGCGACCTCAGCGTGCTGTCGCAGGGCGGCGTGCTCTACAACGCCCCGCTGCGGCGGTTCCTCTACACCTCGTGGACCGAGTACACCTTCGAGTTCTACGAGGCGCCGACGCCGTGGGGGCCGTGGCAGCTGTTCATGTCCAAGGACTTCGGTGCCCAGCCATGGTTCGGCCGTCCCGGCCGGATCCGGTTCGACCCGGTGCCGGGTGGTCACGACGTCCCGAAGCCGGAAGCGGGGGAACCGCAGCCCGCGTGCTCCGGGCCGAAGAACGGCGGCTACGCCTGCACCGTCCCGGCCAAGTTCGTCTCGTCCGACGGAACGCGGATGTGGTTGCAGTCCAACTGGTTCCTGGGCGTGGCGTGCGGTCTGCCGAACTACACCTTCTCGCTGCGGCAGTTCCAGGTCTTCCCGCGCCAGCTGGGCGATCCGCCGGTCAACCCGCCCGATCCGCGCCGCAACCTCGCTCGCGGCGCGGACGTCTTCCCGATCGAGAAGACCGCCCACTTCGGACGCGGCGACTTCTTCAACAACGGGATCCGGGAGGAGAGCGAGGACAGCTTCGACGGCACCCGCAAGCAGTTCGACTTCTGGGGCTACATCTGGCGCGACCAGTACTGGCTCGACCGCGTCGTCTACACCACCGGCAGCATGTTCTCCGACGGCGGCTGGTTCGCCCGTGACCTGGCCGTGCAGGTGCGCCAGGGGAGCAGCTGGGTGGACGTCAGCGGGCTGCGGACCGCCCCGGCATACCCCTACGACAACACCGCGGGACCGCACGGGACCTACACCCTGACTTTCGATCCGATCGTCGGCGACGGGGTGCGGATCACCGGGGTGCCGGGTGGCTCAGCGTTCTTCACCTCGATCGGCGAGCTGGAGGTCTACTTCGGCGGATGATCAGTTCGGGTTCTTGCGCCCCACGAGGTGGAAGACGCGGCTGATCCGGCGGTAGGGGTCGCGTCGGCTGGCTTCGAGCTCGACCTTGGCCGTCGCCTGGGGAGCGGGCAAGTGCTCCAGGAGCTGCTGGTGCATCACGTAGGTGCGCACGCGCCCCTTCACCGTGCCGTAAGCTCCATCGGCGAACTGGTCGGCCAATCCGGCCCAATTGTCCTCGCCCGCGGGGCCCACGGTACTGGCGGAAGAACCAGTTCGTGGGACGTATTAACGCAAAGCGCTCGCTTCGGTCGCGCGCAGCGGGCAAGATCTGCTGTCGTTCGCTGGTCGGGATCATGGGGAGGACAGCAGTGAGACCTGGTCGGTTCGGCCGCTGCGCAGCGGCGTTGGGGACGGCGGTGCTGGCCACCGCCGCGCTGTCGGGAACACCGGTGAGCGCGGCACCCGCCACCGTCGACGTCCGGCTGATCGCGTTCAACGATCTGCACGGCAACCTGGACCCGCCCGCGGGTTCGTCGGGACGGGTGACCTTGCCCGACGGCAGCACCGTTGACGCCGGTGGCGCGGCCTACCTGGCCACGCACCTGGCCAAGCTGCGCGGCGAAGTGCGCAACTCGGTGGTGCTCTCCGCCGGCGACAACATCGGCGCCTCGCCGGTGAACTCCGCGCTGTTCCACGACGAGCCGACCATCGACTTCCTCAACGAAATCGGTGTTTCCGCGGCCGTCGTCGGCAACCACGAGTTCGACGAGGGCTACGCCGAGCTGCAGCGCATCCAGGACGGCGGCTGCCATCCCGAGGACGGCTGCCAGTTCCGCGACTCCTACGACGGCGCGGACTTCCCGTACCTGGGCGCGAACGTCACCTTCGACGATGGCCGGCCCGCGCTGATGCCGTTCAGCGTCCAGCGCGTCCAGGGCATGCCGATCGGCATCATCGGCGTGACGCTGGAAGACCTGCCCGCGATGGTCACCCCGGACGCGGTCAAGGGCCTGAAGTTCGGCGACGAGGTCGAGGCCATCGACCGCACCGCCGACCTGCTGGACCAGCTCGGCGTCAAGACGCAGGCCGTGGTGCTGCACCAGGGCGACAACACCGAGGGCGGTGGACCGGACGACTGCCGCGTGGCACCGGGCCCGGCCTCGGAGATCGCCGCGCACGCCTCGCCGAAGGTCGACGTCATCTTCACCGGCCACAGTCACCAGCAGTACAACTGCGTGATCAACGACCCAGCGGGCAACCCGCGCACTGTGCTGCAGGGCGTGTCATTCGGACGGCTGCTGTCGGTGGCCGACTTGAAGATCGACCGGAGCACCAAGGACGTGGTGCTCCCGGAGACCAAGGCGCACAACCAGATTGTCACCCGCGACGTGCCGCCGGACCCCGCCGCGCAGAAGCTGATCGACGAGTCCACCGAGAAGGCAGCACCGATCGCCAACCGCAAGGTCGGCACGATCACCGGCGACCTGCTCCGCGAAGGCGCCCCGTCCGGTGAATCACCGCTCGGTGACGTGCTCACCGACGCGCAGCTGGCCGCGACTGAGGCCAACGGCGCGCAGATCGCGATGACCAACCCCGGTGGCATCAGGACCGACCTCGTGCACGTCTCCTCGCCGGCTGGTGAGGGTGACGGTGTGGTGACCTACGGCGAGGCTTACGCGGTCCAGCCCTTCGGCAACGTCATGCAGACGATCACCTTGACCGGCGAGCAGCTGAAGAACGTCCTGGAACAGCAGTGGCAGCCGGAAGCCACGCGCATCCTGCAGGTGTCTTCGGCGCTGCACTACACCTACTCGGCGTCGGCACCGGTCGGGTCGAAGGTCTCCGACATCACCATCGCCGGGCAGCCGGTCGACCCGAAGGCCAACTACCGGGTATCGGTGAACAACTTCCTCGCCGCGGGCGGCGACGGGTTCACGGAGTTCACCGGCGGAACCGAGGTGACCGGCGGACCGGTCGACCTCGACGCGCTCGTCGACTACCTGGGCGCGCACCCAGACATCGCCCCGCCGTCGGCCGACCGGATCACCGCGGTGCCGTAGCGTCCTGATTTCGGGGAGGCGTCGTCGATGCTTCCCCGACATCAGCGCGGAGTTCGCGGAGCTCGTCCCGCAGTCCGCGCACCTCGTCGAGCAGCTGCTGGACGGTGTCGCCGTTGTCCTCCCGCTCCTCCGCGCGCTCGTGGCTGACCTGCGCTTCCATCGCCGACACGGCGACCGCGATGAACAGGTTGAGCACGGTGAACGTGGTAATCGCGATGTAGGCGACGAAGAAGATCCAGGCCAGCGGTTCGGCCTCCATGACGCTGCGCGCGACCTCCGACCAGGCTTCCCCGGTCATCACCTGGAACAGGGTGAACAGCGAGCTGCCGAGGTCGCCGAAGTACTCCGGGGAGATACCGCTGAACAGCTTGGTGGCGATCACCGAACCCACGTAGAGGATCAGCGCGAGCAGCGCGGCGATCGAGGCCATGCCCGGCACGGCGGTCAGCAGCGCGCCGACCACGCGCCGCATGTTCGGCACCGCCGAGATCAGGCGCAGCGCGCGCAGGATGCGCAGGGCTCGTAGGACGCCGAAGTTCCCGGTGCTGGGCAGCAGCGAGATGCTGACGATGGCGAAGTCGAAGCAGTTCCACGGGTCGCGGAAGAACCGCGAGCCGCGGGCGTAGAGCCGGGCGGCGAGTTCGACGGTGAACACCGCGAGCGCGATCCGGTCCACCGCGTGCAGCAGCCAGCCGTAGCTGTCCACCAGTGCTGGTGAGGTCTCGCATCCGAGGGTGATGGCGTTGACGAGGATGATCGCGATGATCACCCGCTGGAACGCCGGTGCGTCGACCAGCATGCGGACGCGTTCACGCGTGTTCACCGAAACTCCTGGTAAGGCTTGTTATCGACGTAGGACTTGATCAACTTAGCGGCTCGGGGCCGACGAGCATGGCACCCGATGTCCGAAGCGTCGTCCGGCACGCAGTGCGGGGAATCGGACGTTGACCGACCGAACGTGTGATGGGGACCAACTTCCCCCGACTGCGGGACGATCTCCACCGGCTATACTGCGTGTCCCTTTTCTCCATTTCAGTTCGAGGAGTGACGGCTTCAGTGCCTGCGGCACATTCCCCCGACGGGGGTAGTACCGAGCCGGGTTGTTGTCCCGGCGTTTCTGATCTTGCGCGCGGCTGCCCGCGGGGTGGCCGGTGATTGAAATCTTGATGGCCGTTCTCGGCCTTGCATTCGTGGGTGTGCTCACCATTGGCACGGGTCTGGCGGTGGCTGCCGAGTTCTCGTTGACCTCGTTGGAGCGCAGCACTGTTGATGCCCACGTCAATGCGGTGGGTGACAAGCGCGCGAAGGCCGTGCAGCGGGCGCACCGGACGTTGTCGTTCCAGCTC
>NZ_JBSFBZ010000036.1:0-77227 GCF_053593195.1 Saccharopolyspora sp. NPDC002376 | reverse complement strand
GTCGTGGGTGGCCCGCTCCGGTGTCGTGGGCATCATCGGCAGGACCGGGGCCGTGCGGTCGATGGCCTGGATCTGGGATTTTTCGTCGACGGCGAGCACCAGCGCGTTCTCCGGCGGCGACATGTACAACCCGACGACGTCGCGGACTTTGTCCACGAACTGCGGGTCGGTGGAGAGTTTCCAGGTCTCGACCGCATGCGGTTTGAGCCCGAAAGCCCGCCATATCCGGGAGATCGCCGTCTGCGACATGCCTGTGGCCGTCGCCATCGACCGGGTCGACCAGTGCGTGTCCTCCCGGGGTTTCTCCTCCAGCGTCTTGGTGACGACCTGCTCGATACGCGCGTCGCTGATCACCCGCGGACGCCCCGGACGCGGCTCGTCCGACAGCCCTTCCATGCGGGCGCGCAGGAACCTCGACCGCCATTTCGACACCATGTCCCGCGACACACCCAGATCTGTGGCGACCTGCCCGATCGTGCCGCCCTCGGCGCACCGCAACACAATCCGCGCCCGAACCGCCAACGCCTGCGCTGTTTTCCGGCGGCGACTCCACTCCGCCAGCTCCCGCCGTTCGTCATCGGACAACACCACCGGTTCAAGCTCAGGGCCCGGCATACCCCACCCTACCAACTAACGGCGAACTAACGACTCGGCACACTAGCAAGAGCCCGTCAGATGGGTGTGCGGCTAGCGGGCGTCTCGGACGGCTTGTTCGATGGCGGCGTAGGAGATTCGTTCCTGTTCGAGGCGGATAGCACGGCCGAGGACATCTTCGACGAGATCGGTGTAGAGCGCGGCTTCGTCGGGCAGCAGTGTTTCGAGGTGCTCAGCGGTGGGGCTGGGCTCGATCACCCACTGGGTTTCGTGCGCCAGGAGCGTTGCTCGGTCCATCAGCATGGATCGGGTGTGGTCGAACGTCCGGCGCAGCCGGTTCAGGATGGCGAAGCCGTGAGAGTCGATATCGCCCCAGTACACCAGGTCTTTGTCAGCCAGCCAGCGCAGTGGCTCCAGCCGGGTCGTGGCGTATCCCTCGCCGAAGATCACGACTGCGTCTTCAGCCGGCGGGAAGGCCAAGTAGGTGACCTCGTTCTCGACGATGAACACCGTGCCAGCGTCCAGCGGCATCTCGGCGAGTTCGGCCACCCTGACCGACAGCTCGCTGAAGCCAGCGTCCGCATCGAGCCGGCGGAAACGGACATAGGCAGGCTTGGTTCTGAACCGGTAGCGGCCGGCGAAATCCGACGGTGGTCTGGTGGGGTCGATTCGTTGCTCGGGCAGCTGCCGGTCCAGCATCGCCGACAAGATCGTGCGATGCCGCTCGATGAACTTGGTATCGACGCCCGGCACGTCGACCTGCCGCAAATACATGTCAGAGTGCGCGTGCGCATCGATCCACCGCACTGTCTCGACCAGGTCGCCCCAAACGTCCGCGCGCCGAAGCACTTCCAGCGGCTTGATGATCACCCATTCGGCGATGGCCGGGCCGTGGAGCTTCGTGGTGTCCAGCAGTTCCACGATCTTCTGCACTTCGGACTGCGCACCGAGCACGGACCACAACTGGTCGTAGGAGTCAACCCAAGCGCGGGCCGGGACTTCATTGGCGCCGATGACCCGACCGCCGACCATCTTCATCTCAACTCGGAGTCCTTGCCCGCGCCGCCATTGCTCGGCCCAGGCACGCACTTCGTCGAAGCGGGCACGCACATCCCGCGCGCTGGGCCCGCGCAGGCCGATTCCCAACGGCTCCCACGGGTCACCAGACAGGAACTGCGATAGGAACTCGCCGCGATCCCACCGCCGGCGCAGCTTCTGCACGACATCGGCCGGCACTGTCCAACCGGGCGTAGCCATCTCAGCTGTCCGAGGTCGAGGCGGTCTCGATGGCGTGGGCGAGCTGCCGCTGCTGGTACTCCTCGATCGTCAGCGTCTGCAGCCGTGAGCTGTCGCCGTTTTTGTTGTCCACGAAGCCGACCGCCGCCACGTACGGCTCGATCACGTGGATCTTCTGCAGTGGGGTCACGATCAGCAATTGCAGGCCGAGCTGTCGGAACAGGTCGAGTGCGAACCGGGTGGACTCGTCGGAGCCACGGCCGAAGGCCTCGTCGATGACGACGAAGCGGAACGTCTTCGAGCGCTGGGCGCCCCAGTCCAGCTTGAACTGGTACGCCAGCGACGCGGCCAGGATCGTGTAGGCGAGCTTCTCCTTCTGGCCACCGGACTTGCCGCCGGAGTCGGTGTAATTCTCATGCTCGGTGTCATCGGTGCGCCACCGCTCGGACGCGGAGAAGGTGAACCAGTTGCGCACATCGGTGACCCGGCGTGTCCACACCCGGTCGGCTTCGGTCTGGCCCTCCCGGCCCTTGAACCGCTCGATAATCGCCTTGACCTGGAGGAACTTCTGCTCGGAGTACTGGTCAGTGTCGTCGCCGCTGAGCGATCCGCTGGTGCACTCGCGAAGGTTCCTGCGGAAGTCCCGGATCTCCACGTTGACCGTCGGGTGCGGTTCGAGGCGGATGAATCGACCCGGGTTGTAGTCGATGTCGACCAGCGAGTTGTTGATGGTCTCGATCCGCTGCTTGATCAGCTCGGTCTGCTTGTTCAGCTGGGAATGGAAGCCCGCGATGTCCCGGATGGTGTTGGTGTTGAGGTAGGTCTTGAAGTCCGACTCGAACCGCGGGAGGTCGTCGCGGGCGATCCGATCGTGCAATGCGCGGTACTCGTCCGCGGACTGCACCGAGTCGTCGAACTCGGCGGTCTCCAGCGGGTATGCCTTGCGGAAATCGCCCATCTCCGCGACGACCCGGTTGGCCACTCTGCCCTGCTTCGCGGTGTGCCTGTCCACCTCGGCGGTGAGTTCGCGGTTCAGCTCGACCTGGCAGCTGTCGCAGTCCTCCGGCGTTGCCAGACTTCTCGCACCGATGCGCTTGTCGATCAGCGGGAAAGACTGCCTCGCCGGCTCGCATTCCGGCTCTGCCAAAGTTCGCTCCACATTGCGCAGCTGATCCTCCGCGGCGCTGCGTTCGCCGCCGAGTTTGCCGATCAGCGATGTCGCGTCGTCCTTGGCGTCCTCGGCTTCCGCGAGTTGCTTGCCGACGGATTCCAGCTCGGCGTTCAGCCGCTTCAGCTGGTCGGACTGCTGTTCCAGACGCAGCTTCTCGGCATTCAGCTCGGCGATGCGGTTCACCGAAGCCTGCCAGTCGATCTCGCTGAAGCTACCGAACTCGGCGAGCAGCGTGAACGTCGTGGCAAGTTTGCGTTTCGCGGCTAGTTTTCTGTCAAGCGCCGTCGCTTCTTTGTCGAGCGAGCCCTGCCGGCGATGCAACCGGTTGGCCTGGTCGAGCAGCGTGTCGATCTTCGCTTGGTTGTCCCAGCCGAGCACGTAGTGGCGGCGATCGTCGATCCGGCGAGCGTCGTCCTTCTCGTGCCTGCCGCGGCTGCCCTTGATCTGCCCGGCTTTGGTGATCGCCTTCGCAGCACGACGGAACTCGGGCATCGTCTCCACGCACTCGTAGTCCGCGCGGTGCGTCAGCTCGCGATCCAGCCAGCTGGAGAACGACGATTCCTTGATCTCCAGCTTGGTGAACAGGGACTGATCGGAAAGTGCGGTAGGAGGGGAGACGCCAGGTCGTTCCGGCACCCGGTAGTAGACCAGCTTGATGCCGAGGTGGTGCTTGTTGATCCAGTCGGATACCTCGGCGTAGTGGTCATTGGCGACCAGCATGGACAGGCCGAAGCTGTGCAGGAGGCGCTCGGCGGCGCCCTCCCAGTCCGCGCAGTCGTCCCGCACCCGGATGAGTTCCCCGGCGAACGGAAGCTCGGTGAAATCGACCCCGAGCTCTGCGCACAGCGAGTCCCGCACGTCCAGGCTGCGTTTCGGGATGTTGCTGCGCCGTTCGCGCAGGCTGCGGAGCTCGGAGTTCAGGTCCGCGGCCTCGGCGTTGAGCTGACGGCGATCCACCTTGATTTCGGTGAGCTTGTTCTCCAGCTCGGCCTGGTCTTGGTCAAGCTGGCGCGCGCTCTCGCCGGCTGTGCCCTGCCGGGCGGCGAACTGCTCGGGATCCGCCGCTGCGGGCAACCTGGCTTCCGCGAGCAGCTGGTGGTACCGGTCGGATCGCTTCTTCCGCTGGTCGCGCTGTTCCTCCTCGGTCTTGATCTCGGATTCGATCTGGCCGAGCCGGTCGCCCCCGCAGCCCGCGCGCTGCAGGATCAGGTTTGTCTTCTTGCCGTGCAGCCGATCCAAGAGACCTTTCGTGCGTTCGAGAGCACCCTGCTGCTTCCCGATCCCATCGCTGAGCACGGCGATTCGCTCGGCAAGCAGCATCGATTTGCGGTCCGTGCAGTAGTACCGCAACGCGTCACGCTCGGCTTTGGCCGAGATGATCCGGTTGTCCAGCTCGTCGTAGGCATCGCAGTCGGTGAGCAGCGGCTCGAGCTTGGTGAGCTGATCGCGAGCCTTGCGAACGGCGTCATGCGCCTTCGTCAGATCCTCGAAGTGGTCGACCAGCTTGTTGGTCCAGTCGGCGGCGTCGAACGGTTCGAGCATGTGCGAGCGGACGAAGTCGTTCAGATTGCCGACCGATTTCATCGACACCGTCTGGTGGAACAGCTCCATCGCCTGCTCGGATTCGATGCCGAGCCGACGACGGAAGTCCTTGCTGTAGGCGGGGAAGTGGTCATGCAGGCGGACGTCTTGCTTGCGGAGCCGCCGTTTGAGCGTCGCGATGTCCCCGCCGAAGTCGGCGAAGTCCTCGGCGATGGTCAGAGCACGATCCGCGGTCGTGAAGAACCGGTCTGGCTGGGCGACAGATCCGTCGCGGAACCAGAACACCTGCGCCAGGGTTACGGTCGATTCGTAGCCGCGGTTGGTGAACACGCCGAGGATGACCGAGAACGATTGCTGACCCCGCAGTCCGATGGGCTTGGACGCGCCGGTCGCCTCGTTGCGTTCGGATTTGTAGTAGCCGAGAACATACGAGCGCAGGCTGCGCTCCTTCGTTTCCGCTCCCGCCGCCTTGTTGTAGGAGATGCGGTGGGCGGGTAGGAGCAGTGTGGTGATCGCGTCGGCGATCGTGGACTTGCCGGAGCCGATGTCGCCGGTCAGCAGGCTGTTGCGGCCGTCGGGGTGGAAGGTCCACACACATTGGTCGAAGGTGCCCCAGTTGTAGACCTCGATGCGCTCGAGCCGGTAACCCGCGAGGTCGACCCCCATCAGTCGTCGTCCTTTCCGCCGTCGAGCTGGGCGGCGTACTCAGCGAGACGCTGGTCGAACTCGGCCAGCCACTGCCCGTCCACGAATGCCTTGAGGATGCGCCGCACTTCGTAGGTGCCGTCTTGGCCGGTGATCCGGCGCAGGAACCCCAGTTCGATGATCTTGTTGATCTGGGTGTCGATTTGGTCGACCAGCCGTGCCTCGTTGCTGCTCTCAGGCAGGAACAGCCGCACCATCTCGACGATCTGCTCCCTGGTCAGGATCAGTCGCGTCTCCGCCCCGGAGGCGTCGAACTCAGCCAGTTTCTTGCGCAGCAGGGTCAACAGCAGGCTCACGTGGAACGACAGGGCGCGCCGCGGGATCAACCGCGGGATCGACTGGTCGTCATCCTCGTTCTCCTGCTTTGAACGAAGGAAGGCATAGCCTTCGGCCTCGTCGATGATGGCGGTCAGGCCCATGACTCCGACGTAGTCCTGCACCTGGGCTCGCAGACGCAGAAGGTGACGCCATACCTTCTCGTGGCTGTCGGCCTACACCACGCCTTTCATCAGATGCGTGACCACCAGCGGCAGGTCGAGTTCATCTCGGCGTACCGATGCGGGCATGCTGGCCATGCTAGACACCCTCCCCGTCTGAATCGTCGCTGTTCGTAAGGCGGGTGAAGGTCACGCGGGGAATCGTCGCGACTCGATGCGTGCCGCTGTCATCGCTCCAGCGCACCCGTTCATGCGCCGTCTCGTCGAATACCACCTGGAAGGCCGGATCTCCGAGGGAAAGATAGCCGACGAGCTCGGCCATGCCATGTTCGAGCGGATGGCGTTCCAGCACCTCGGTGAGCCCGATCTGAGTCCGTCCGCGCAGCTCGCCGCGCACGAATCCGGACAGGCGCTCACGGTCGACGTAGACCTGTTCAAACAACGCGGAAGGATCGAGATCCTCGTCGGCTGTGCTGATCCCCGTGCTCTCCAGCGCCAGCTTGGCCTTCGGAGTGTAGAGCGGGCGCTCCATCGGCAGCGCGATCGTTGGTGCGGTGGCATCGAGCTCGCAGGTGATGCCCGGGTCGGGATGTTCGCGCACCTGGAGCGCGGACGACTCGATGCTGTGCAGGATGTCCATCACCCGGCGGTTCTCCAACCACACTTGGTCGTCGAGGAAGCGTCGGAGCTGCTCCGACAGCAGCCGCACCGTCGCCTGGGTGCGTTCGGCCGCATCGAGCCAGTCGTAGTGGATGTGCCGCATGCGTGGGTCTGTCTCTCCGACAGCGTCGAGGGCTTGCGCCTTCTCGAGCAACTCGTTGAGCTCGGTTTGCCGCTCGTGTGAGAGCAGGAAATCGTAGAAGGACCGGAAGCTGCGTCCCTGGTCGGAGTCGGCGATCGTGCTGCGGTTGCCCACTACTTCGTCCAGCAGCTCGCCCTTTGAATCCTCCCAACCGGCGATCCGGGCACGCAGCTCGCGGTCGAGGGCACGAAAGTTGGCCTCGACCTCGCGGAAGTCAGCCAGCAGCTCCCGTGCAGTCGTAGCGAACTGCTGGTAGCGGTCCCGCTGGGCGGGAGTGTCAAGCACGGTGAAGTCGCCGCCTTCGACCTGGTCGATTGGACCACGGCGTCTGGGCGGAGCCAGGCGATTCCTGAGTGGCCGACGTCGTCGAGACGACGGACTTCGGTCTGGGGGCGTGACGCGGCCAGGTCGGTGTAGAGCCGGTGTTTGGCTTGGTTGGATTCGGCGGCCGATTTGCGGGCTTCGGGTGGGACCAGCTCGTCGGCGAACGTGTCGGTGCCCATCGCGGACATGATGATCACAGGTACGTCGGTATCGGGACCGGCGTCGCGAACTTCGCCGAACAGGTGGGGGAGGTTCATCGGTTCTCGCAGAGACTGCCGGTAGGCGGTGCTGCTGAAACCTTGGTCCAGGAGTGGTTCGCGGATCTCGGCGGGCCAGTCGGCGAGCGCCCGTCCGAACGTCGTCCGGTACCTGCCTCGCATCGTTTCCACCTGCTCGGGCGGGAACAGATCGTCGGTGTTCAAGTCCCTCAGCCGTTGCGCGTCCTTCTCCGGCAGGTAGTCGACGATGTCCTCATAGGTGGGGTCGAGCAGAACCAGACCGGCGACTTCGCCGCGGAACCGCTTCGCGTAGAGCCGTGCGTACAGCCCGCCGAGGGAATGCCCGACCAGTACGTGCGGTCCGGGCACGGCCGCGACGCGCAGCAGTTCGTACAGGTCATCGGTCACCTGCGTGCCGCTGCGCGGAAGTTCCACCACATCGCTCCAGCCCATGCCGAGCCGGTCGTAGATCACGCTCGTGGTGAACTCTGCGACGAGGTGGTGCACGTTCAAGTAGTACAGCCCGAACATCCCGCCACCGGCCAAGAACACCACGGCCGGCCCGCCGGTCCCGGCCTGGTCCAGCAACATCGCTCCGCCCGAAACCTCGTACCGCTTCCCCAGCGGGGCCACACTCGCGGCGTTCTCCACCATGCCCTTGAACTCCTTTCCGTCGGAACCTGTTCAGCACAACGGAGCTCGCGGTTCTGCTGGGGGCTGTAGCGGAAACGGTGTTTCCGGCGTGTTCGGTTAGTAGGTTTCAGCGGCCGGCCAGCGGTCACTGAATGTGATGGCGAAGGTGTTGATCACGGGCTTCCAGCGCATCGTCCATGGTGCGCGGCCTGCCCCGGTGGGGTCCAGGCTGCGGGTCACAAGATACAGGCATTTCATGGCGGCCTGTTCGGTCGGGAAGTGCCCGCGTGCCCGCACCGTGGTGATCAACGACTGGAGCGCCAGCGACACCCGGGGAGGGACAACCGGCGCGGAACCTTGGGCCGAAGCGACCGCGGGAGGGGCACCCCGCCAGCATTGCCTGCGGCATTCCCCACAAGCGAGAAGCGGTTGGACCGTCTCAACCTGCGTGATGCGCAGAAGTGGGCGAACAAGCTGCACGACATCTGCCAGTGTTGCAAGCAGGGCAAAGATGCTCGTCGGCCCAAGAAGCGCCAGCGCTGCTGTGCATGGGGCATGTGTTGCAGCGAGGCGCCTTCGACCCGAACGGTCAGCGACGTCCGCAAGATCACCGTGCATGCCCGGCGTGCTAGCTGTGCGATGGTGCTGGTGGACCTTGAGGTCCACCCTCGGGTCACGATGCAGATCCTGCATCACGCCGACTTCAAGTGACGATGAAGATCTACGCTCAGGCACCGAGCAAGGCCGTCAAGGAGGCGCTCAAGCGGCTCGTCGAGAGCCTCGACGGGTGATGATCGGGTGCTGCTGTACTCCGCTGCTTTACAGGCAAGAAAAAGGGCCGTCTAGTCTACTTTGGACGGACTCTGATCTGCTGTGAAGCTGAGGGGAATTGAACTCCGGAAGGCTGGTCCGAGAGCAGGCCGGGAACGCTGCCCCACGCAAGGAGCTGACACAGACCAGCCACCGCACCGTAGGGGGCTTGGAAGAGTCGCTCCCCCAAGATAATGACGTAGCGATAAAGCGAAAAGCCCTGCGTGAGCAGGGCGTTTCCAATCGCGGCGTGGAGCTGAGGGGAATCGAACCCCTGACCTTCTCGATGCGAACTATGGGCAGGGTGGTCGCTGAGGTCTGCCGCGCACGTCAGACGGTCGCTCAGGGGCGGTGGTGGTCGGGGTTGGTTGCGGTGGTTGCTGTACTTCCGTGCTGTCCTGAATAGCTCCGATGAGGGGCTTACAGAGGAAGCATGAACACGCCGACAATAATGAAGATCAGCAGCAGCACTCCATAGAAGTAGGTCTTCCACTTCGGAATCTCGTACTCCTCGCCGAGCCGGGCTTTTTCTACGGCCTTCCGTGCTTCTGGCCTCATGGCAACGAGCAGGAGAGCTATGGAGAGCATGGAGATGGAGTGCAAGCCGAGAACCTCTATCTTCATAGCCTCTATCTCCATATGGCCTCGTGGGCGACCGTAGATCCCTATGAGGGCAGGGACCTCAACGAGGGCAGGAAGGATCACTGAATACGCTGCGCCCTTCTTGCTTCTGAAGCAGAAATAGATTGCTGCGGGGATAAGTGCGGAAGTGGCTAGCGCCACGATCCACCACTGTCCCACCGTCAAGTCCTCCGCCTTCACTCTTTCTCTTCTGCCTTCCATTTCAGTTCGTGTCGAGGCGCTGTACCACGTCTCACATGTGGACTGCACCTCGTATCCACGTTACTAAACAAGGTAAACAGTGTGTTTGTCAACGGACAGTGGACCGGTCGCTTCCTGGCCTCTTCCTGTAGATCAGGGGGGCGATCGGGCCAGGTTGAGAAATGCGCCCCCGGCAGGATTCGAACCTGCGAAACCCGCTTTAGGAGAGCCTTCCGGAACGTCGCCGAGCTGGTGACGCTGCCGACTGAGTCTTTCCGGGTAGGCATCTGTGACTCGGGGTAGTCGTCGCGCCGGCGGCTGGCTGCGAGTAGTGGTGACACGCCGAAACCGTTGTGGTGCAACGTAAAAGCGCGGAACTCCGGTATGAAAGCTGGTCCTTCCACAGATCAACTTCATAGGAGTTCCGCGCCTGATGAGTGCGACATACACCGCGACGTTGCCGGTGCGCGAGCAGACCGTGCTGTACCTGTCGAGCCTGCTGCACGCCCAACGCCTGCGGTGCGGCACCCGCAAGCACCGGCGATCGCTGAGTACATACAAGCAGGCGATCCTGGTGCTGCGCTGGTTTCTCGACGGCACCCGCGTGAAGCAGCTGGCCATCGATCACGCGATCAGCCTCGCAGGTGCGCCCGGGCCGCGAGCACGACACCACCGCGCTCCGCGCCCACTCCGACATCATGCCCGCCCTCACCGCTTGGACCGGCGACAACCTGCCCGCCCTGGGTGACCTCGGCTACGAAGGCGAATCCGGCACTATCGCCGTCGCCTTCAAGAAACCCAAAGGCGGCGAACTCACCGACGAACAGAAAGCCCACAACAAGGCCCACAACGGCAAACGAGCCATCGGCGAACGAGGAAACTCCCTGCTCAAAACAACCTTCAAAGACCTCCGCAACATCAGCCTGTGCCCCCGGAAGATCGGCATCATCGTCAAAGCCGCCCTCGTCATCCTCCACACCGAACACGACCGCACAACATGAACACCCACGGCGACGAACCGTTACGCGGAAAGGCTCTTGTGAATACGAACGTGGGAAGCGAGGAGAAGGGTTGATGGCGTCCTCGGTGAACCACGGTGCTGTACGAGAGATGGAGGTTGTAGGGACCGGGAAGATGAGCGATGAACGTTGAGTTCTCTGCCGTTGACGTGTCGAAACTGGGTGAGATGACATCGAAACCGAGGCCGGGAGCCTTGTCTCGGGATGAGCCTGGGGGATAGCCGCTTACTGCCCAGGTGGTGTCCGGCATATAGGCAGCATGAGCCCGGTCCAGGCTCTCGTATGGAACGTATGAAGGCGCGCCCGATACTGTCCGCCGGAAGGTCGGTGGCGAGAGGGAGGACTCCAAGCGGCGGAATCCGCGAGGAGCAGAGTACCGAGGCGTGGCGCGCTGGCGGACTCGCTCGTAGTAGCTGTGAACCGCCTGCGTATCGCAGTGGGTCGGGGAGCCAAGGGGCGGGGTCGTTCAGGCTGGCACGCGTGGTCAACCGCAAGGGAGGAACCGCGTGAGTCAGCCAGGGGTGCAAGGCAAGTCGTTCGACATCCCCAAGCAGCTGATCTGGGCTGCGTGGTTGAAGGTGAAAGGAAACGGTGGAGCGGCCGGGGCCGACGGGGTGACGATCGAGCAGTTCGAGCAGGACGTGAAGAACAACCTGTACCGGCTGTGGAATCGCATGTCGTCGGGCAGCTATTTTCCCGGTCCGGTCCGTGCGGTGGAGATCCCGAAGAAGGGCGGAACCAGGGTCTTGGGCATACCCAACGTGATCGACCGGGTGGCGCAGACCGCGGCGGTGCTGCTGTTGGAGCCAGAAGTGGAGAAGGTGTTCCACGACGACTCCTACGGCTATCGTCCCGGCCGGTCCCCGGCGCACGCGGTATACGGGTGTGCCGGCAACGGTGTTTCGAGAAGGACTGGGTCGTTGACCTGGATGTCAAAGCCTTCTTCGACTCCGTGCCGTGGGAGCTGATGTGCAAGGCGGTCGAGCGGCACGCGACCCAACCGTGGGTCATGCTGTACGTGCGGCGCTGGCTGCGAGCACCGATGCTGATGCCCGACGGGAGCCCGGCCCACCGGACGAAGGGGACTCCCCAGGGCGGGCCGATTTCTCCGTTGATCGCCAACGTCTTCCTGCACTACGGCTTCGACACGTGGATGGCCCGGGAGTTCCCGACCCTGCGGTTCGAGCGGTTCGCGGACGATGTGGTGGTCCACTGCGTGACCGAACGTCAAGCGCACCAGTGCGCGAGGCGATCGGTTGCCGGTTCGCCGACATCGGGTTGCAGTTGCATCCCGACAAGACGCGGATCGTGTACTGCAAGGACGACCGGCGCCGCCTGGACTTCGACCAGGTGACGTTCACGTTCTGCGGGTACGCGTTCCGTCCCCGGGAGACCTTCGTCAACGGCAGGCGCCGGACAGGGTTCCTGCCCGCCGTGGCCCCGGAGAAACTGGCCGACATGAGCCGCAAGGTCGCATCCTGGCGGCTGCATCGACGCACGACTGGTAACCTGGCTGACCTCGCAGAAGAGGTCAACCCGGTCCTACGGGGCTGGTTGAACTACTTCACCGCGTTCTACCCGAGCGCGGTGACCCCGATCGGTAAGCGCGTCGATCGCCATCTGATGCGCTGGGCGAGGTGGAAGTACAAACGACTCAAACGCAGTGAACCCCGCGCACGGGCATGGCTCCAAGGCGTCCGGAAACGGCAACCGGGCCTGTTCGCGCACTGGGCACTGTCGTATACGACCTGACACCTGAGCGGCACGAGCCGGATAAATCGAGAGGTTTACGTCCGGATCTGTGGGGGTCTGGGGGTAAGATTCCCCCGGGCTACCCGGCAGTGGAGGAATTATGGAACTTGTTGAGCATTTGGAGAGCCGCCTCGGCGCCATCAAATATGGGTGGAGTTATAACGAGAACGGGCGTCCGATGCCTTTCAAGGTGGCCTGCCTTGGTAGCGGACCGGTTCCCGGGACCGATAGCTACGCTACGGTGGGCCTGAGCCAGACTGACCTCATCTCCCGCGTCTCTGGTCGTGTCATCCACCAAGAACTGTTCATCTCGGTCAAGGAAGAATTCACCGACGGCCCCTACCCGGGAATCCTGCAGCAGATCGGACTTGAGCTCATCATGGAGGACGAGGCACTGCTTCGTGGTGATGTCCTTGGCCCCCGTACCCCTATCCTGCCCGGCAGCACACTTGAGGCGTTCTACGTTACCTTGCCCGTGTATTACGACGACGAGTTTTCTACCGTGCGAATCGAAGGCGGAGTGGAGGTGGTGATCTGCTGGATTGTTCCCATCTCCAGCAGGGAAGCAGATTACGTCCGTCATGCGGGTTGGGAGAAGTTCGAAGATGAGCTCGTTCGTCGTCAACCGGATCTGCGCGACCCGTTCCGCGAAGAGATGCCACTACCGCTCGCTGAACAGCAACGTAACCAAGCGAAGCCCCTGTAAGAAATAGGTCTCCGCCAAGAGAGCAACTTGAAGGACGGGGCCCTCGCGTGTGTTCGCGCACTGGGCACTGTCGTATACGACCTGACACCTGAGCGGCACGAGCTGGATAAATCGAGAGGTTTACGTCCGGATCTGTGGGGACCTGGGGGTGAGATTCCCCCCGGGCTACCCGGCAGTGACCATCCCGCCGGACCCCAGCCTGGCGCGTCAGGCCGAAAACACCGCTCGCGAAACAGTCCCTTCTGCTGAGTCGGACATTTCGCCTGGATTGATGTGTATCGCAGAAGTGCGGGTGTTATGAGCGGATTTGCTTCTTTGGTTGAGCAGTCAATTGGTTGGGTTGGGGGTGCCTCTACCGTGGCGAGTCGTGGATCTTCGTAGGAAGGCTGTCCTATTGGGGGAGCTGGCTGCTCCTGTGATCTTGGGTGGGTGAGGCTGTGACAGGTGTTGTTGCGGGGGGTTGGTGGGGGTTTTAACCTCCGCCGATGGTGGTGCAGCGGTTGCAGGCGGTGGGGCTCTTACTCGGTCCGGTCATCTTCGCTGCTTCGCCTTTCTTCTGGGTTGATGGTCATTACAGCGTGAACGGTGGGATGCTGATCGCGCTGTCCATGGTGCCCTGGGTTTACGGGCTGATCGGGCAGTACGAACGGTTGCGCGAACGGATTCCCTTGGTCGCCGGGCTTTGGTTGTTGCTGTTGTTGATCGGGATGTTCGGCAGCATCGCGTTCGGGTTGCAGGGTTTCTTCGAAGGCGTATTCGGGTTGCACGATCAGGTGGCTTTGGCGCGGCTCGGCGACTACCCGCCGCAGAGCCTTCTGGTGCTGTGGCTGCCGGGGCCGACCTTTCCGTTGTCCCTGCTGGTGTTCGGCATCATTCTCTTCCGGACCCGGATGTCGCCGTGGTGGGTAGCCGCGTTGATCTGCCTTGCATCTATTGCGTTTCCGCTGGGGCGAGTTCTCCGCCTCAAATGGGTTGCCTACCTCGTCGACCTGCTGGTGATCATTCCGTTCGCCCAACTCGCTTGGGGCGCTTGGCATCGGACCGAATCGACGTCTTGACGGCGTCAGCGCGGGGGAGTTCCGTCCTGCCCGGGCTCTTCGTCGGCGAGTTTCGAGAGGACCTGCTCGGCTCGTTTTCGGCGGTGGATCAGTTCATCGCTGCGCAGGTCCTTGGCCAGGGACACGCATATCAGCACCATGTCCGGCGGCGACCACGGATGGCATTCCGGTGCTCTTCGATTCCGGCGTTCGCAGCGGCGCTGACATCGTCAAGGCGATCGCGCTGGGGGCCACCGCCGTCGGTGTCGGACGCCCGTACGCCTACGGCCTCGCCCTGGGCGGGACCGACGGAGTCGTCCACGTTCTGCGCTCGCGCCTGGCCGAGGCCGACCTGATCATGGCGGTCGACGGCTACCCGACCCTCGCCGACCTCGTACCCGAAGCGCTCCAGCGCATCACGTAATTCGGCGATTTCTTTGCCGGCAACGAAGTTCAACGGCGGGAACGGTGAATCCGCATCTCCTGGTCGGCAGCACGATCGCGCGCCTGCTGCAGCCAAGGTCGAGCGGCCGTTCGCGCGGATACTCAAACGAGCCTCAACCGGCTCGCGAAACAACCAAGGCGTGACGCCGGTGGAGTTCACGACTGGTGCTGGTCATCGTGCTGGGGAGCGGCGTCGTCCTTTCCGCGTCCCGCCCGCCGGGCGATGACCAGCGCGACCGGAAGTACCACCGCCAGAACCACGACCAGCACCAGCTGGTCGGACACGAGCGCCGAGGCGTGCTGCACCCAGGCCTGGACGGCGAACTGGGTGTCGATGCTGACGAGGCCGCCGAAGGATCCGGTGCCGTCGGTGGCGAGGAACAGCACACCGAGCGCGATGAAGACGAGGCCGGAGATCAGCGTGGTGCTGTGCACGCGAAGCGGGCCGAGCGCGAGCTCGCGTCCGCGCAACCACCGCCGCTGCCCGAGGTCGAAGCGATCCCACAGGGCCGCGATCAGGAACAGCGGCACGGCCATCCCCAGCGCGTAGATGGCCAGCAGCAGCCCGCCGTAGAAGGGACTGGATCCGGTCATGGCCATCGTCAGCACGCTGCCGAGCAGCGGACCGGCGCAGAATCCGGCCAGCCCGTACACCGTGCCCAGCAGGTACACCGACAGCGCAGAGGAGATCTTGATCCGCCCGCTGAGCCGCTGCGCGGCGGTGGAGCCGAAGCCGAGCCCGAAGATCTGGGCCGCGCCCAGCGCGATCATGATCGATCCGCCGATCAGCACGACGAGGTCGCGATGTGCGTTGAACACCGCACCGATCGAGCCGGCGGCCACGCCCATCGGCACCAGGGTGGTGGCCAGGCCGAGGTAGAAGATGCCGGTGCGCAGCAGCAGGCGCACCCGGTCGGCGAAGGCGTAGGCGAAGAACGCGGGTACGAGCAGTGCCGAGCATGGGCTCAGCAGCGAAAGCACCCCGCCGAGGAACGCGCCGAAGTAGCCGATCGTCATGCCTTCGCCCGTTCCTCCTCGATCACCGCGACGAACTGGTCCAGCGGCTGGGCACCGAGAACGGCTTGCCCGTTGACGATGAACGACGGGGTGCTGGATACGCCGAGCGCCTGTCCTTCGGCCGCGTCGAGCTGGATCGCCTGCAGGATCTCGGGATCGTTGCGGTCGGCGTTGAACTTCGCCAGGTCCGGCACACCTGCTTCCCGGGCCACCTGCTGGATGGTCTCGTCCGGGAAGGACGGCTTCTCCTCACCGTTGCCGCGCGCGTAGGCGGCGTTGTGGAACTGCCAGAACCGGTCCTGGCGGGCGGCGGCGCGGGCGGCCTTGGCGACCTCCACGGATTCGTCGCCGAAGATGGGGAAGTCGCGCCATTCGATGCGCAGCACCCCGGTGTCGACGTACCGCTTGATCAGCTCAGGCTCGATGTCGGCGGTGAACTTCGAGCAGAACGAGCAGCGGAAGTCCTCGTACTTGATCATTACCACCGGTGCGTCGGCGCGGCCCATCGCGAACGGGTCGTCGGGCTGACGCCGCTGCAGGGTTTTCAGCACCTCGGCGATGTCGTTCTGCTGGGGCGTGGCGGGTTGCTGGGCCGACTCGGGAGAGGGTTTGCCGCCGAACGCGCCCCATGCCAGTGCGGCGACGACGGCCACGAGCAGCACCGCGAACCCCCATCGGAACGCTGGCGAGCCCTTCGAAGTCTTCACGCCCCATCTCTCCTATCGAAATTAGTAGACGTCTTATCCCGCATAGTAGAGTTGTCGCATCGGTGCGTTCCGGGCGCCCCGGGGAGTGGGACGGAGGGCCTGATGCGGGATTGGGCAGCGCGGCACTGGCTGGTCGCCGCTCTCGTCACGGTAGGAATCGCGCTGGTGACCGGCGCCGTGACCGGCCTCATCCCCAATCCGCTGTTCACGCGGATGATCGAGGCGCCGTGGTGGAGCTATCCGGTGTGGATCGTCTCCGCGGGCCTCTCCGGACTGCTGGCGGCGAGCTACCTCGCGCCCGGTGAGCAGCTCGCAGCGGAGCGCATCCGGACTCAGCGCCGCACCGTCGTCGGCGCCGTGCTGTCGTTCCTCGCCGTCGGCTGCCCCACCTGCAACAAGCTTGTCGTGCTCGCGCTGGGCACCAGCGGGGCGGTCACCTGGTTCGGTCCGCTGCAGCCGGTGCTGGCGGTCGGCTCGCTCGTGCTGCTGGGGTTCGCGTTGCGCGCCCGACTGCGTTCGGCGCGAGGCTGCCGACTGCCCGCGGCAGGAAGCGCATGACCTACCCTGCCGGATCGGAAGGGAGAACTCCGATGCGCAGCCTGGGGCCGCTCGAGTCGGCCGTGATGAACCTGCTGTGGGAAGCAGCGGATCCGATGAGCGTGCGGAAGGTGCTGGACGGCCTCCGCGACCGCGGTCTGGCCTACACCACGGTGGCCACCGTGCTGGAGAATCTCCACCGCAAGCAGTGGGTCTACCGCGACCGGGTCGGCAGGGTCTGGTTCTACCGCCCCCGCCTGCAGGCCAGCGAGCACGCCGCGCTGCTGATGCGCGAAGCGCTCGCGGCCAGCAATAGCCCGCGCGCGACGTTCCTCAAGTTCGTCGACGAGATCACCGGCGAGGAAGCCGCGATGCTGCGGGAACTGCTCGGTGAAACGGCGGAGGACCGATGACGCCGCTGCTCATCGGCCTGTTCGTCTACACCGCAGCGTTGGCGGCATGGGGACCCCGTCTGATGCGATCCTGTCGACGTTGGCAATCCGCAGCACCCCGACTCGGGCTCGTCCTCTGGACCGCGCTGGCCACCTCCTGGGTCGTGTCGGTCATCAGCGCCGGTCTCGCTGCGATGGCACAACTCTCGGGCGGCCTGGGCCTCGCCGGACTGCTGCACGCCTGCCTGCGTGCACTGCTGACGATCATCGGAGTGCACAGCCTCGCCGACGTGCCCGCGGCCATCGCGCTGCTCGGCTCGGCCGTGGTGATGGCGAGACTCCTCGCCGTCGCCGCACGCCACGCCCGTCAGACCCGTCGACACCGCAAGCTGCACCGGCAGACCCTGCGGTCGACCTCGGACACGGCGGTCCACAATGGAGTCCGAGTCGCCGTGGTGGAAGCCGAACAGCTCGCTGCGTACTGCGTTCCCGGGCAGGACTCCACCGTGGTGCTCACCACGGGCGCACTCCGTCGGCTGCTACCCGCCGAACGAGACGCCGTTCTCGCGCACGAGATCGCCCACCTGCGCGGGAAGCACCACCTCGTGTCGGGCTGGGCAGCGATCCTCGCGCGGGCTTTTCCCTTCGTGCCACTGCTGACGGCGGCGTCGCAGGAGGTCGCCCGTCTCGTCGAGTGGATCGCCGACGACCAAGCGGGTCGCCGACACGGAAACCGAGTGGTGGCCCACGCCCTGGCAGTGATGGCCACGAGCAACCGGAAATCCACCGCCCGCATACCGAAAGCCGCTCTCGCTGCGGTCGGCTCCGGCGTCCCGGAGCGGGTGAAGCGCCTCGTCCAACCCCGAGCGCCAGTCCGCTCGGCCTCCTGGCGCATCACCGCAGCTCTCGCCCTACCGGTGATCGCGCTCGTCACAGCGGCAGCAGTCCTCCTCCCGTGCGCCACCGCGGACCCGACACCGATCTGCAGCGGACGCCCGAGCATCACCGGAAGAACGTAGCGCGGATGCCTCGCCGTTCAGGGTGAGGAGGAAGCGTGTCAACTCTCCGCCCATCGTGCCCAGTGGTGACCTACACAACTGGCCGGGTCTGCTGCTCGATGTAGTGACGCACGACCGAGATCGGGGCGCCTCCGACCGACCTGGCGAAGTACGAGCCGGACCACGGTCGTGTGTCTTTCCCGTAGGCGAACCGCAGATCCTCGAACTCCTTGCGGAGCATCCGTGATGACACGCCCTTGATCAGTGCGGAATCCCTCGTTTGTGTTCATCAACCAAATGCTTCAATGATCGGGATGATGACAGCGCAGGTGATGGGCACCGGCAGTGCCCGGTACATGTATCGCTTGCGCGTGCCGAAAACCGCTGAGAAGGCCCTCGCCGGCGAATGGGGGCGGTGTCGGTGGGTCTGGAATGAATGCGTCGCGCGGTCCCGCAAGGCCTACCGGGACGGTGAGACGTGTGGTCCGGCGGTGCTGGACAAGATGCTGACCGACGCCCGCGCGCACAACTCGTGGCTGCGCGAGGGCGCGTCGGTTCCGCAGCAGCAGATCATCCACGACTTCGCCAAGTCTCGCGCGAAAGCGTTGAAGGACATCAAGGCCCGTCTGCCGATCAGGCAGCGCGCCGGGATGCCCACACCGAAGAAGAAACGCGGCTCCGTGCCGAGCTTGAACTACACCAAGCGTGGTTTCCGCATCAAAGACGGGCGCCTGCACCTGGCTGGGGACATCACGCTGACTGTCGTGTGGTCGCGAGACCTACCGGCCGAACCGTCGTCGGTGCGCGTCTATCAGGACAACCTCGGTCACTGGTACTGCTCGTTCGTCGTCGCGACCGAGGTCGAACCGCTCCCGGAAACCGGCAAGGTGATCGGTGTCGACTGGGGCGTGACCGAGACCGCGACCACCACCAGTGCCGATCACGACCTGCCGCACGCGCAGCACGGTAAGAACGCCGCGAAGAAGCTTGCGCACTATCAGCGTCAGATGGCCCGTCGGGCACGCCCGAAGAACAAGCCGCAGACCAAGGGCTACCGCAAGGCGCAGCGGCAGGCGGCGAAGCTGTCGAAGAAAGTCGCTCGGCAGCGTCAGGACACCGGCCGCAAGTGGGCCAAACGCATGGTCCGCGACCACGATGTCCTAGCGGTGGAGGATTTCCGCCCGAAGTTCCTCGCCAAGACCACGATGGCCCGCAAAGCCGCCGACGCGGCGATCGGCGCCACCAAAACCGCGTTGATCGAGCAAGCGCGCAAGCATGGCCGCGACCTGCGGCTGGTGGACCCGAAGCACACGACGATGGACTGCGCGCAGTGCGGTGTGAGAGCCAAGCACCGCTGCCGCTAGGAGAACGAACCTATACCTGCACCGCGTGCGGAGCCCACTCCCCGAGGGATAAGAACTCCGCGCGCGTGATGCTGGTCCGGGCTGGTCTGTGCCCGGCTGGTGTTGATGGTGGAAGTCCTGGCCAGGCGCAGCCTGGTCAGGCTGCCTGAGCCAGGAATCCCCACTACGCCGAAGGTCGGCGGGACGAAAACTCCCCCCACCTGAAGGCGGGGGAGCAGTCAAGATGCTGAAGATGACGTCGCTGGTCTCGGTCATCGCCGGGGGAGATCTGCTCACCGAGGCGCAGAACATCGCCGCGTCGAATCTGCGCATCCTGGAACTGCTGGTCATCGCATCGCTGTGGTACCTGCTCATCACCGGTCTGGCGACCATCGCGCAAACGATCCTGGAACGACGGCTGGCGCGTAGCGCGCGAAAGGTGCACTCATGAGCCCAGAATGCGCCGAAGCCCCCATGCTCGAGGCGATCGACCTGCACAAGCGGTTCGGCGAACTCGCCGTCCTCAATGGAGTGTCCCTGGCCGTACCGAGAGGCAAGGTTATGTGCCTGCTGGGGCCCTCCGGCTCCGGCAAGAGCACCTTCCTGCGCTGCATCAACCACTTGGAACCGGTGGACGGCGGCCGGATCCGCCTCGACGGCGAATTGATCGGTCACGCCGAACGCAACGGCGTGCTGCAGGAGTTGCCGGGACGGCGGATCGTCCGCCAACGACAACGCATCGGCATGGGCTTCCAGCAGTTCAACCTGTTCCCGCACTTGACGGTCGCGCAGAACATCGCGCTCGCCCCGACGACGCTGCGCAAGCTCAGCAAGTCCGCTGCCCGGCAGCGGGCGCTCGAACTGCTCGAACGCGTCGGCCTGCGGGACAAGATCGACGTCTACCCGAGCGCGCTGTCCGGTGGGCAGCAGCAGCGGGTGGCCATCGCGCGTGCCCTCCTGGCCACCGAGCCGAAGCTGATGCTGTTCGACGAACCCACCTCAGCGCTCGACCCGGCGTTGGTGGGGGAGGTACTCGCGGTGATGCGCGATCTCGCCGCCGACGGCATGACCATGGTCGTGGTCACCCACGAGATCGGCTTCGCGCGGGATGTCGCACACCTGACCGCAGTGCTCGACGGCGGTGAGATCGTCGAAACCGGCCCGTCGAACCAAGTCCTGGAATCGCCCCGCCACCCGCGGGTGAAGGAGTTCCTCAAACACGTTCGCTAGCAACCGAATCAGACGACGAGGGGTTCACATTGCACAGCACCGAGCTCGTCCTGCTGGGAACGGCCGGCGGCCCGAGCGACGCCGAAGCGCAACCGTAGGGTTCACCACCCCGCCGATGGACGCGTTGGCGTACCGGATCGACACCGAGGACCGCTCGATCGTCATCTCCGGTGATACCGCCCCCTGCCAGCAACTCATCGAGCTCGCTACCGGTGCTGACGTCCTCGTCCACGAGGTCATGCACGTCCCGAGCATCGAACCGCTGCTCGCCCGCACCAATGGTGTGCGGCTGCGCCAGCACCTGCTCGACTCGCACACCTCCGTCTCGGAAGTCGGCGCCCTCGCCGAGAGCGCCGGAGTCCAGACCCTCGTGCTGAGCCACTTCGTACCGAGCGACCCCCCCTCTGACCGCCGCGATCCGGAGTCCGAGACGCTCCGGTGGATCATTGCGATGGGTCGATCACGAAGTCACCGGGAGCTGGCCGGCGCTCGGCCATCGCCTCACCTCCGGCCAGCTTCGCCCTCAGGTGCATGGTGATACCCGGCACCGCGTCCTCCATCAGCTCGCCGGGCACGGCGAGTTCCAGACGGTGCCCCACATTCCTGGACAACAGGTCCGCGTAACCGGCTACCGGCTCGGCGTCGAGTACGTCCACAACCGCCCGGTCCCAACCCACCAGTCGCGGATGTGGGCCTGTTTCGACCAGCCGCGTGGTCAAAGCGGTAAGGTTCTCGATGGCCTGCACCATGTGACTCGGATGTCCTTTCCCTCACTGATCAGGTGATCACTGATGCGGTGGGATGTCGAACCGGTTTGTGCCGTGGGCTCCGTACGGCCTCGGAGTCGGCTTCTGCCCGGCTGCCGCGGCGCTGAGCTCGGGTTGCATGCGTTCGAGGAACGCCTCCGCGCCCGCCATGGAATAGCTTTCCACCGCTTTCTCCAGAACGGCCAGACGTTCCTGGATGTCGTGGATCGTCCCGACCAGCCGCGGGGCGGCTTCCGCCTCGGGGCGACGAGCCGCGCGGAGCGGGGCGCGGACGGCGCTCGGTGCCGTCACCGAGACGGTGGCGGTCATCGTGGCTCCGGGCGCGGAGATGTCGGTGATGGAAACCCCGGTCGGGACTCCGGCGTACGACTGCGAACTGGGCTTGCTGTCCGCGTTGAACGCGGTGTTCCCCGTGTTTCCGGGATAGGGGTCGCCGGCGTCGCCGCGGTTCGCCGCCCATTCCAGATCCCGCTGGTCGTCGGCCTGGACCAGGCCCACCATGTAGTGGCTCTCGTTCGTGTTGTCCGGCTGGCTGTCGTCGACGTGCCAGATCAGCATGCCGGAGGCGGGCAACGAGACGTCGTACCCGGTGCGTTGCCGGTTCTCGACCAGGAAGTACTCGTGCCCCTGGAGACCGTCCGTCCATAGCCGGTGCACCTCGAAGCTGTTCTTCACGTCCGGGATGGCCAATGTCCCGTCATTGGTGACAGTGACTTCCTTGGCCCAGCCCTGCCGGAGCTTGCACCAGGCGGATGGGTGCGTCGGAACGTCACCGCCGCCGCCCCACGAACCGCCGGCCATCAGGCACCAGTTGCCGATTCCCTCCGAGGTGTTGTCGGTGTCGTACAGGTCGGGGAAGCCGAACAGCAGATGCCCGAGCTCATGGGCGCACACACCGATCTTGGCGTCCTCCGGGATGGTCAGGTACGGGAAGATCCTCGCGCCGTCCGCGTTGTACGCGGTGGGGAGCACCCACTTGTGCGACCAGATGTTGCCGGGGTCGCCCGTGACTTCACCGCCCTGTCCGCAATGCACGAGGACGAAGGCGTCGACGATCCCGTTTCCGTCGTTGTCGTACGGCGCGTAGTTGATGAGAGGATCTGCGGTCACGGCGGCATCCCGAGCCATGAGGTTGGCCCGGGCCTGCCCGGACGGCCGGCCGATCCCGAAGTTGTTGTTGGCGTACCAGGAGAGCTTCTGCGGCAGTTGGACGGGCCCGATGACCTCGCCCACGATGTCCACCAGACCGTGCGTCACTTCCCGGTAGTAGTCCCGCACGCTGCCGCTCGGAAGCTCACCGATCGAGAAGAACAGCTTCTCGAAGTGCTCCTTGGTCTCGGTCATCTGCTTGTCCGGGAAGTCCGCCAGCACGACCGCGACACGCACCACGCCGGTCAGCGGCGCGCGTGATGCGGCAGCGGCGCTAATGGTCGCGCTCGGTGTTCCGACCGGGAACTCATCGGGAGGGATGATGGTGCCGTCGTCGAATCCGAGCAGGCGTGGAGCACCACTCGGCGAGAACTGACTTATCAGGCCTGCTTCGCCGCGGAGCCGCTGCATCTCCTGCCCCAGCCGCTCGCGCAGTTCCGGGCTGGGGCTGACGGCGCAGAAATCCGACCAGACAGCTGTGGCGGCACCCCGGGTGGTAGGACGATCAGCCATGACGGTTCCTCCAGAATTTGATGGTCGATGGATTCTTATTGGCCAGCGGCGCACTTCAGGTGGAAAAAATGCACCAGGTGATCTCGTGGGAGATCCAGTCTTGCCAGGGTCTCTTCGCCTACCTGGCTCGGTCGGCACCCCAGTGCCCTGCTCGACCCAGCACACGCCTCACGATCTTGCTGAGATCACCTCAATGGAGGTGCATCTGGCTTATCGAGTGAGGTTGTGCGTGGAAAATTGATTGAGGTCGACTAGTCTCATCTCGGCAGGTCTTGCGGCAGTGCTGCCGATTGTGGGGAAGGAGTCGAACGGTTGGGGTATACGTAGGCAGGTCCGCGGCCCCGTGGTCAAATCACCCCATCTTTTGCCTCCGAATAGAAGGCAGCGTAATGATGCTCCCCTGGGCAGCTGCGACTCCATGTTGAAGCACACGCGATTATCAACGATAGGGGCGAAGGTCCCGACTGTGAGAAAACAAATAATTATGTGAAAGGGCTACACGAGTACTCTTCGTATCCGGGCTGTGCTCAATTGCTCAATGTGTGCACCTGAGCGTATTCCATGTATTCCACGCCACGCTCGACAGCGGATGTATGTTCGTCACTCGTTCGAGGGCCGGGTGGGGAACACGGGGCGTTGTTGAAATTCGCTGACCCAGCCTCGATCCACTGCGATGTGGTAGATGCGCTTGCCCTGGCGTGCGAAGGAGCGGTCATTGGTGGGCAAATGCAAGTGCGCAGCGGAAACGGCTGAACGTGATCGCGGTCGTGCTCGTCTCCGGAAAGGTCATCGTCGGCCAGGACCTGATGTCCCTCTCAACGCCGTGAGCCGGAGCCTGGGGTTGGCTCCGGCTCACAGGGCACGCTAGAAGCCGACCTTGTCCTTGCCCTTGAGCTGGAGCATTTCGCGGGCTTCGTCGGGGGTGGCGACCTCCAGGTTCAGGGCTTCCAGGACCGTTCGGATGCGGGTTACCTGGTCGGCGTTGGTCTTGGCCAGTTCGCCCGGGCCGATCCAGAGCGAGTCCTCCAGGCCGACGCGGACGTGGGAGCCCTGGGCTGCGCCGATGGTGGCCAACGGGATCTGGTTGCGGCCGGCGCCCAGGATCGACCACTGGTAGGAGTCGCCGAGGAGGCGGTCGGCCGTGCGGCGCATGTGCATCAGGTCCTCGGGGTGCCCGCCGATCCCGCCCAGCAGGCCGAACACCGACTGCACGAACAGCGGGCCCTGCACCAGGCCTCTCGAAGCGAAGTGCGCGAGGTTGTTGAGGTGCGAGATGTCGTAGCACTCGAACTCGAACCGGGTGTCGTTCTCCGCGCCGATCGCCAGGATCGCCTCGATGTCGGCGAAGGTGTTCTTGAAGACCAGGTCCCGGCTCTTCTCCAGGGCCTCGCGCTCCCAGTCGTGCCGGAACTCCTTGAATCGGTCCAGCATCGGGTACAGGCCGAAGTTCATCGAGCCCATGTTCAGCGACGCCAGCTCGGGTTTGAACTCCGCGGCGGGCCGCATCCGCTCCTGGACCGTCATGTGCGGCGAGCCGCCGGTGGTGATGTTGACAACCGCTTCCGTGTGGGCCTTCAACTGCGCCAGGATCGGTTCGAAGTGGGCGGGATCCTGCGACGGCCTGCCGTCCTCGGGATCGCGGGCGTGCATGTGGACGATCGCCGCGCCCGCTTCGGCCGCGCCCAGTGCCGCTTCGGCGATCTCGGTGGGGGAGACCGGCAGGTGTTCCGACATCGACGGGGTGTGGATCGCGCCCGTCACCGCGCACGTGATGATGACCTTGCGATTGGTAGCCATCCGGGTCAAACCTCCACAGTGGATCGTCAGTACAGCTTCTCGGTGTTGCCGTCGACCGCCATCGCCTGACCGTTGACGTTGCGGGCCATCGGGCTCGCCAGGAACGCGGCCATGTCCGCGATGTCGTCGGCGGTGACCAGCCGGCGCATCGACGACTGGTCCTGGTAGATGGCCGCGATCTCCGCCACCGGCTTGCCCAGCATCTCGGCCTTCGCCTCGATGACCGCGCGGATGCGGGGGCCGTCGACCGCGCCGGGGCAGATCGCGTTCGCCCGGATCCCCTCCGGGCCGAGCTCGATCGCCAGGGTCTTGGTGAAGCCCACCACCGCCCACTTCGACGCCGAGTACGCACTGCGCCCGGCCATGCCGAGCCGACCGGCGGCCGAGGACAGGTTCACGATGGACGCCCCGGACGATTCTCGCAGCAGCGGCAGTCCGTGCTTGACGCAGTAGAACTGGCTGTGCACGTTGACCTCGAAGGTCTGCGCCCACGCTGCGCTTTCCAGGGTCTCTACCGGCCCGGTCGGACCGGCGATGCCCGCGTTGTTGACCAGGACGTCCAGGCCGCCGAGCTCAGCGCGCACGGCCTCCATCAGCTCCTCGACCTGCGCTTCGCTCGAAGCGTCCGATATCCGGGCCGCAAGCCCCTGTGCTTCGGCCGCCCGGACGGCGTCCTCGTTGATGTCGGTGACGAGCACGCGGGCCCCCAGCCCGGCGAACCGGCTGGCGATCGCCAGTCCGATGCCGTTCGCGCCGGCGGTGACGAGCACCCGCTTTCCCGAGAAATCCACTTCTCGCACCCTTCCTGGAACTCCTTTGTCACGAACGCTTTTCGGTGTCGCCATACTTGAGGAAGAACGACAGCGCGGTGCCGATGGCGCACACGCCGACCACGAACCACAGGCCTGACAGCTTGCTGCCGGTGAAATCCTCCATCGCACCCATCACGTACGGGCCGAGGAATCCGCCGAACAGCCCGATGGTGTTGACGAACGCGATGCCACCGGCCAGCGTCGCCCCGCTCAACCGGGACGCAGGGAACGTGAAAAGGATCGGCTGCATCGCGAAGAACGAGAACGCGCCGAGGCAGAACCCGATGAGCCCGACGACCGGGCCGGCGACCGCGCCCAGCGCGAAGCCGACGCAGATCCCGCCCATCGTGATGTTGACCAGCTTGCGGGAGCTGCGGCCGCTGGTGGCCAACCGCGGCACCAGGAATGCGCCCAGCCCGGCGAAGATCCACGGGACCGAGGTCAGCAACCCGATCTGCAGCGAGGACAGCTCGCCGTAGGTGCCGATGATCGACGGCAGGAAGTACGACAGCGCGTACACCGCGATCTGCTGCGACAGGTAGACCGCGACCACCAGCAGGATCTGCTTGTCCCGCCACACCTGGCGCATGCTGTGCGTGCCGGACGCCTCGGCACCCGCCTCGTCCTCGGCGGCGATGCGGCGCTGCAGGTCCTCAGCCTCGGCCGCGGTCAGGAACTTCGCCTTGTCCGGCCGGTCGGGCAGCTTCTTCCACACCACGATGGCGAAGAAGCAGGCCGGGATGCCCTCGATCAGGAACATCCACTGCCAGCCGTGCATGCCGCCGACGCCGCCGAGTTCGAGCAGCAGGCCGCCCAGTGGCGGGCCGATGATGCTGGCCGCGGACACCCCGAGCAGGAACAGGCCGTTGGCCCTGGCGCGGTCGGCGCGGGTGAACCACTGCGTCAGGAAGTACATGACGCCCGGGAACAGGCCCGCCTCGGCCGCACCGAGCAGCAGCCGCATGATGTAGAACAACCACTCGCCCTGCACGAAGGCCATCCCGGCAGAGATCAGACCCCAGGTGATCATGATCCGGGTGATCCAGAACCGCGCCCCGACCCGGTGCAGGATCAGGTTCGACGGGATCTCCGCCAGCGCGTAGGTGATGAAGAACAGCCCCGCGCCGATCCCGTAGGCGGTCGCCGAAATTCCCAGGTCCACCTGCAGGTGTTCCTTGGCGATGCCGATGTTGGTCCGGTCCAGGAAGCTGATGACGTAGGCCCCGATGAGCAGCGGGAGCAGCTTGCGGAAGAGGACTCTGTTGAGCTCGCCCGGCGAGCGCATCACCGATTCCGGCGCGTTTTTCGGCATGGCGTGACCTTCGGTTCAGTTCCGGCTAGTCGGAGAATCGGGTTGGTTGTTCGGGAATTCGCGTCAGCGGCGGGACTTCTCGGCGGCCGGTGCGCAACCGCACGTCCGGCCGATGTGCAGGCGGTGCGCGCACACCAACGACTGGTAGCTGTTCGACGGGTTCGCCATGCGTTTGAGCAGCATTCCGAAGGCCTCCCGGCCCATCTCCTCGTGCGGCTGCATCACGGTGGTGAGCCCGATCAGCCCGGACATGCTGTGCGGAATGCCGTCGTGCCCGGTCACCGCGACGTCTTCGGGCACCCGGATGCCGTGCTCCACGGCGTACTCCAGGATCCCGATCGCGAGCTCATCGCTGCCGCACATGATGGCGCGCGGCGGGTTGTCGCTGGCGAACAGGCGCTCCGCCGCACGACGGCCGCCGTCGCTGTTGAGCTCGGTGCTGATCTTGCGGTCACCACCGATGTCGACGCCGTGCGCGCGGGCGGTCGACACGAAGGCCTGCTCCCGGGCCAGGGACGCCGAGGAGAACCGCGGCCCGATCACGACGGCGATCTCGGTGTGACCGTGCCCGAGCATGTGCTCCATCAGCGATGTCGCCGCAGCGGCGTCGTCGATGCCGACGAAATCGCCCTCCAGGAACTGGGATCGCCGCGACAGGTAGACGTACGGAATCCGGGCGGCGCGCAGCGTCCGCAACGCGGTGGCGTCCTCCCGGAACGCGGCGCTCAGGACGACCCCGTCGACGTTGCGGTGCACCAGGCTGCTGGAGACCTTCCCCAACGTCTGGAGGTCGTCCTGGGTGGTCGCGACGAACACCTCGTACCCGGCATCGGCGGCCGCGGAAACGATGCTCTGCGCGAATCGCGGATAGGTCGGATTGATGATGTTGGGCTGCACCAGCCCGATGACGCGGGTGCGGTTCGGGTCGACCGGTTCTCCCCGGTTAGGCGGGCGAAAACCGAGCTCCTCGGCGACGGCGAGGATGTGCCGGCGAGTTTCCGGCGCCACCCCGCCCTTTCCGTTCATCACGTAGGAAACGGCAGCCGTGGACACCCCGGCGGCGCGAGCCACCGCAGCCGCCGAGACGGTGCCCGGCTGGCGTGCGGAGCGACGAGTCGCGATCTCCACAGCCGAGTCTCCCTTGGCATGATCCGGATCTCCAAACCGCAGTGAACCTAAGGCGCCCGCTGAACGTTAAGCAACATTAAGTCCGCAACGTTCTGGCCCGTAGCCATCCGCCTGATGGCAGCTCGGTGCCCGGGTTGTACGCGGCTGGTGCGTGCGCCTCGCCATCGCGCAGGACAGCAAGGGTTGTGCCAGCGGGTCTCAACTCGGCGGGGGATCGTTCTTCGGCCGGCGCGCCGGCCGGCACGTGGCGGAGAGCGTGCGGAGCCGCTGATGCATCACCGGTCGCAGATCCTGCGGTGCAGGTTCGAACACGCCGCCAACTCGACAGCGCCTGATCGCGCTCACCACTCCGGGCGAACTGCGCCGATTCGAATGGGCGTTGTGCGGGCACCCTACCTCCCAGGTGGGGAATACGGGGCGTCGTTGGAATGCGCTGACCCAGCCTCGATCTACTGTGCGACGCGGTAGATGCGCTTGCCCTGGCGTGCGAAGGAGTGGTCATTGGTGGGCAAAGCAAGTGCGCAGCGGAAACGGCTGAACGTGATCGCGGGCGTGCTCGCCGCCGCGATCGTGGGTGGCCTGGTCTACCTGCTCGTTCCGATGGGCCGTTCGAACGAGAGTGCGCCGGAGCAGCCTGGGAAGGCGCGGGAGAGCCCGTTCGCCACGATGGCGCGGCGGACGCCCGGTGATCCGATGGCGCTCGGCCGGCAGGATGCACCGGTCGTCCTGATCGACTATTCCGACTACCGGTGCCCGTTCTGCGCGAAGTTCACCCGGGATCTCGAGCCCGAACTGGTCAAGCGCTACGTCGACACCGGTGTCCTGCGCATCGAGTGGCGGGACTTCCCGATCTTCGGGGCGGAGTCGTTCGACGTCGCGAAGGCCGGGCGTGCCGCGGCTGCCCAGGGCAAGTTCTGGCAGTTCATGGGCGTTGTCCACCGCGACGCCCCGCCGAGCGGACACCCGGAGCTGCCGCGCGAGAAGCTCGTCGATTACGCCGGGCAGGCCGGGGTCACCGACATCCCGCGGTTCGAGGCGGACATGGACAACCCCGCCACGCTGGCCGCCGTCCAGGCGGATGCCGCGGAGGGTTCCCAGCTCGGCGTGCCGACCACTCCGGCGTTCCTGATCAACGGCAACCCCGTCCTCGGTGCCCAACCCCTGGACCGGTTCATCGACACCATCGAGCGGGCGAAGACGGAGGCTCGATGAACGAGATCGGACTGCTCGGCGCCTTCCTCGGCGGGCTGCTCACGCTGGTGAGTCCGTGCTCGGCTCTGCTCCTGCCGTCCTTCTTCGCCTACGCCTTCGACGGGCTCGGCAAGCTGGTCACCCGGACCACCGCCTTCTACCTGGGGCTGGTGACCACGCTGGTCCCGCTCGGCGCCGCCGCCGGGCTGTTTGGCGCCCTGCTGACCGAGTACCGCACCGAGGTGACCGTGGTCGGCGGGCTGGTGCTGATCGTCTTGGGGCTGCTGCAGATCTCCGGCAAGGGCTTCGGGATCTCCGCGGCGCAGCGGATGACCGGGCGCATCCGGATCTCCTCCGGGTTGTCGGTGTACGCGCTCGGCCTGGTCTACGGGCTGGCCGGGTTCTGCGCCGGTCCGCTGCTGGGCGGCGTGCTCACCGTCTCGGCTGCCGGGGGAGAGGTGCTCTACGGGGCGATCCTGCTCGCCGTCTTCGCCTTCGGCATGGCCTTCCCGCTGTTCCTGCTGGCGGCGCTCTGGGAGCGCTTCCGGATCGGCGAGCGGTCGTGGGTGCGCGGCCGCGAGGTCGCCATCGGACCGCTGCGCCTGCACACCACGAACATCATCTCCGGTCTGGTGTTCGTGGCCATCGGAATCCTGTTCGTGCTCACCGAAGGCGCCGCGAACCTCGGCGGATTGTCCGATGTGGATAGCCAGTTCTCCGTGCAGGAGTGGTTGAGCGAGGTTTCCGCGGTGGTCTCGAACGCCGCCGTGCTGGTGGTGCTGGCAGCGGTCGCGCTCGCCGTGGTGCTGTGGAAGATCATGCGCGTGCGCCGCGCGGAACGCACCGAATCCGCCACGGTCGCGAAGAGCGAACAGGAGAGCTGACCAAATCCTGCCGTCCGGATCAGACTCGCGTCTTTCCCACCTGCATGTGGATGTGGTCCTGATGAGCCAGTTTGAGGGCGGGATCGCCGCTGTAGTCCGGGTAGATGACGAAACCGCTGCCGCCCAGATCTGGCATCGGCCACCTGTTGGCGCTTCCGATGCCGTTGGCCTCGCATTCGTAGGTTGCATACCGAAAGGCCGTCGAGAAGAGCTGGAACGCCAACGCGTCCACGCTGGGTGAGATCCGGACGTTGCTGCCCGTAATAGTCGGTAGGTCTCCCCAGTTGGTGCGGATCGATTTCCGGAACGCGGCTCCATCGAGCGTTCCTGCTATCCCGGACAGGCCCAGCGCGCGCCCTTGGTTGTGGCAGTCGTTCGGAGGGCCCGATCCGTGCCCGATGCCGAGGTGGAGGAGCTCCGTCACGTCCGGAGTTGAGGAGTTGATCCACTTCGTCAGCCGGTACAGCGCGATCAGCATTCGCTGGTCGACGTTGTCGAAGAAGCCTGCTGCCGGGTTGATCTGGTTGGTGTACCTGATGCCATCGATGGCAGGCGGCTCGACGATCAGCCGCTGACCGACCGCAGGTGTGGCGCCACCTCTGAGCGCGAGTTTTCCCCGTGTGATCAGATCGATGGTGAGGCTGTTCGCCTGGTCTGGAGTGATCAGCCGCGCTGGTGCCACTCCGCCCGGTGGCGACGGGTCGAGGGTCAGGGGCAGGGCTTCTTCCTTGTCCACCGCGTCCGCGTCCAGGTCGTATCGCTGGTACCTGTCGTCGCGGAAGATGTATGCGTACCGGCCTCCCGAGTAGAGAGCCGCCGTGAGATCGCGGGTGAACATGCCGTGCCATTGGTCGGCTGTGAAGAGCGGGTAACCGGCGTCGACGCAGTCGGCCGTGACGTCGTACCGGATGTACTGGTCGTTCTTGAAGAAATAGACTTTGCCGTTGCCGAGGTTCAGGGCCGTGTCGATGCCGCTGGCCCATGCGCTGGGCAACCCCTTCCAGTTCCCGGCCAGGGCGAATGGTGGATTCGGGGGAAGGTATTCCGGATCGATGCGGTCGCTCGGCACGTCGTACCGGACGTAATTGGCCCCGGTGAATGCGTACGCTTTCCCCGCTCCCCACCAGAAGAACGCGTCCGGCGTGTGGGCGAGTCCGGTCCAGTTGTCCGGAACGCTGAGGTTCGTCTGCTCGCGGACACCGGATACCGCGTCGTATCGGTGATACGTGTCGTCGTCGAAGAAAAGGTAACTCTTGTTGTTGGGAAGCGTGATCGCTGTTCGAAGACTTGTCATGACTGCCCCCAAAAGCTGCGAATCGTCCGCTGTTTCGATCATTGGTCGTGCTCACTCAGCTGCGGCCCCTGGTGGTCGGCGACACCGCATCAGTCATCGTCCGCGCGGCTCTCCCACCACGCCTTGAAATCGCCCAGCGTGACGGGGAGGACATCGCTGACATCGATCGTGTAGCGGTACACCTTGAACGCGCGGTCGTCGTCGTCGGGATCGATGCACCGGAGCTTGATCTCCCAGCACTCGCTGCCGAGGCGGCAGTAGGGGCTCTTCTCGACATCGACGGACTCGAGGGTCATGCCGACGGCCATCGACGATGCCATCGCCCGCACGGCCTGGATCGGGTTCGTGGCGGCGAAGTTCAGCGCCCGGTCTGCCGGGGTGCGTCCCAGGCTGCGTGCGCCGAAGTAGATCCGATCCAGGAACTGGCGCAACAACGTTTCGAGGTGCTTCCGTTCCCCAGGTGCAGTCACGTCGTCCAGGCCGGCCTTGTCGATGGCCACTTTGATCAGATGATCCACGTTCCAGCCGCACAGAGCACGTTTGTACGCGATCTGCACGACCGGCACGATCTGGCCGGAGAGCAACGTGACCGTGCGGCGGACCAGGTGACCGGGTACGGCGACCCGTTCAATGGTCCTGGTCGGTGGTCCGGTTCCGGCCGACTGCGCCTTACCCTCCCCGTCGCCGCTGCTCGGTTGGTGGTCCTCCGCATCGAGCGGTCGTGCCGCGACCGCCTTGGACTGGGCCCTCAACAGGAGGACGAGTTGCCCGTAGATCTCGCTGGCATACGGGCCGACCGGCCGCAGCGCGTAGCTGGGGCCGTCTTCCAGGTGGTGGAGCACCCAGGTCAGGGCTTTCGCCGCCTCCGGCACCAGCATGAGGTAGCTGATCATCTGCCGGGTGTCGAAGGGGTTGGAAACCGCAAGACCGAGGCGCCGCCGGATCGCCTCGGCGAACCAGTCCCTCCGGGTTTCGCTGTCGAAGTCGTATTCGAGCTCACCCAGTGCGTACACGAGTTGCCTGCGCCGTCGGCCGGTCGCGGTGCTCCTCTTGTCGGCGCGGCGCACCGCGTCGGTGTTGGGGTCCATCCCGTTGGCGGCGCTGGTTCGCACCGAATCGGCAGCCGAGCAGCGGGAAAGGACGAGCCGGGTCGCCGCAGGAATGTCGAGCTGGCCGGTCAGGCAGCGTTCCGGCTCGCCGTGGGCGTGCTCGGGTGCACACCGCACCGTGCTGCCGACGAGCGCATCGCGCACGGCGAGCGGGCTCGCCGCGAGGCCGTGCTTCCGCCGCAGGCTCGCCAGCAGTGCTGCCACGCCGGTGACGATCGGCGCCGCGATGCTCGTACCCTTGTGGACTGCGGTGCCTCCCCCCCGGCCACGCGGCCCGCAGCATGTCGCCGGGAGCGGTGATGCCGTGGTCGTGGTATTGCGGTCCCCAGTTGCTGAACTTGAACATGGTGCCGCCGCGGTCGAAGGCACCGACAGCGAGCACTTCCGGCAGCACGGCCGGGATGTTCCGGTGCTCGTTGTAGTTGTTCCCAGCTGGAACGACCAGCAGCACGCCGGCCTGAGCGGCTTGCCGGATCGCGCGTTTGAACAAGTCGTTGGTGTCACCGGCAAGCGTCGGGTGTGCGGCGGAGAAGTGGATGATGTCGGCGCCGGCGCTGACGAGAGCGTTGATCGCTCTGGTCGCACTCATCGGATCAAGCGCCGTTGCCTCGCTGCGCAGCGCCGGGACGACGAGCCCCCGGCACCGCGGCGCCAGGACGTGAACCGGGCTGTCGTGCTGACCGAACAGCATGCTGGTCACGAACGTCGCGTGCTCGACGTACGGTTCTTCCACCTCCGCCGCGGGCAACCAGTCAGGTTCGAGCATCCTCAGCCGGGAACCGGCGAAGCACGGATGCGCCAGGTCGGGCAAACCCTCCACGAGCCCGATGACGACGTCGGGATCGCCGAGCGTGTGCTGCCAGAGTTCCCGAACACCGGGGATGTCCTCGATCTCCGTCCCCGCGGCGGTCGCGCGAGTCATCAGCGGCGGCCCGGCCACGCGGACACTTTCAACACTTCCGCACTGGGAGTCGCGAACCACTGCGGGTCGTTGATGTTCGCGTCGAATGCGATGGTCATCTGGATCACCATGAGCTGATCGCCGCTCAGGTTCTCGTAATCGATGTCGATGCCGCTGAAGAGCACCATGGGATCGATCACGTGGTCCGGTCGGCGGACCGGCGGGGCTTGGATCGGAAAGATCATGAGATAACACCTTCATCGCCGATGCGCTGTCATCACGCCTCTTGCCAGGTGCGGGGCTCGCCCACGGGTACTGGTACGAGGTCGCTGACATCGATGGTGTAGCGCCAGACCCGCTTCGCCACCTTGTTGTTCTTCGGGTCGAAGAAGCGCAACTTGATGTCCCAGCTGTCGCTGTCCATGCGGCCGAACGGGCTCTTCTCCACCTCGATGGTGTCGAGCGACTTCCCTTCCTGCACGGCCTCGGACAGCGCTGTGGCCGACTGAAAGGCGTAGGTGGCAGCCGCGTTCAGCGCCCGGTCCTGAGACGTCGTACCCAGATTGCGCAGGTCGTAGTAAATCCGGTTGAGGAAGTCACGCAGCAAGTTGTGGATCTCCTCCTTCTTTTTCTTCTCCTTCTCCTCCTCCGTCTTCTTCGCTGCGTCGTCCGTTATGTCGGCCTCCTGGTCCTCCGTCGGCTTCTCCGCCTCCTGCGTTCGGAGTGCGGCGGTCGTGGCTTCGTCGATCAGCCTGCCCACGTCCCAGCCGAGCACACCGCGGCGCTGCTCCGTGCCCACGACGGGTATGACCTGGCCGGACATCAACTTGTCCGTGCGGCCGGTGAGACGACCCGCCAAGGCGACGCGTTCGATGAGAGTCACTTCGCCCGAACCACCCGGTTTTCTCGGAAGTTGACCTGCGAACCTCTTGTTCGCGTTGAGCACGTTGGCGATGTTGTGCCCTTCCGCCGTCAATTGGCCGGCCAGCAACAAGATGAACTCGTCGTACACCTCCGCCGCGTACGGGCCGCTCGGTTCGTAGCTGTAGATCGGCGTGAGTTCGACATTCAGGGTCCAGATCAGCGCCTTGGCCTCATCCGGTCTGTTGACCAGGTGCGCGAGCATCTGTTCCGGGTCGTAGGGGTTGGCGGCGAGCTGGATGGATTCCTTCGCTCCGCTGACCTTGGCATTGAGGATGGTGGCATTCGTGAGCATCTTCTGGTCGGGGTACCGGTCGTCCGGTTTGATCTCGCCGGAATCGACCGTTCCCTGGGTGATCTTCCCGCCGCGGATGCCCTTATCCGGTTTCGGCGGCACATCGACCAGGTATCCGGATTCGAACTGCCCACTCGTGATCGTGGTCTTTCCACCCGCGGTCTTGATCTCAGCTGTGCGCCGGCTTCGACGGCCAATTCGACGGCCCTCGCCAGTTCCAGTTGTGAGGTCGTCCGCTGTCCTGCGGAGAAGACGGGAACGGTAAGCCCACGGCACCGGGGGGCGATACCAGGGACCGCACTGTGCTGCCCGCCGAAGATCACGCTTGCCACCGCTGTGCCGTGCGCCTCGCTGGCACTACCGGCACCGTCTTCGGAACCGAACGGCGCCTCTTGCCGGATCTCGGTGTCGGCGAACGCCGGGTGGCTCAAGTCGACCGGGCCGTCCAGCACAGCTACCTGAATGCGCTCGTCGCCGATCGTCTGCTTCCGCAGATCGGCTAGTCCGGGAATGGCGGACAGTCCGCACATCCGAAGCGCTCCTTAGTGCCTGTGGCATTAAGTCCGGGCATCCGCAGACCAGGCGGGCGCTGAGGTTCCGCTGGTCGCACCACCACGCACAACGAGTTCGAAAACAGTTCTCAGCCAGCCGGTTCGGTGTCCGGGTCCGTAGCGGTGCCGGTCAGGTCCAGGCGGGCCCGACCGGCACGTGTCGAATCACTCGTCGTCGTCAGCGGCAAACGGGATGGTTTGCCCGTCGACCGGAAATTCGACCATCGACCGGCTCACTCCGTCTTGGCTGATGGCGACGGTGTCGACCGGTTTTCTGGTCACCGGCGCGGAAAGCTGCGGTGACACCACCTCGATGAGTTCCTCCGGCATCGTTCATCGCCCCTTTCTTCGATTGCGCAGGAGCACGCGGACTGCGTCTCCAGCAACATCATTCGTCGTCGTCGCCGGCAAACATGATGGTGAGCGGACCGACGCTGACGATCGACTGGCTGATGCCGTCCTCGCTGATGGCGACGGTGTCGACGGGTTTTCTGGTCACCGGCGCGGAAAGCTGCGGCGACACCACCTCGATGAGTTCCTCCAACATTGTTCATCACTCCAGATCTGATGGATGAACAGATTTGACGCACTTCTCCGGTGATTTCCCGGTGGTTGCGAAAGAAACGCACTGGCCAGTTCCTCGCGGATCTCGGTAGTGCGAGTCCAGTGAGGTGATCTCAGTGGAATGGGGAGGGCTGGGGGCCTGAAGGCGATGTGGGCGTGGGGTCCTGGTAGAAGAAGGTCTCACCACAAGATCATTCTTCATAGGACCGGGACCCCACGTGATCACCTATCGTGCCTGTGAGGATGGTGGGGCCTTGTTCCGGGTCGTGGTCTGACCCGTATCGTGCCTGGCCTTGATGCCTTGAGTGTGATCAGTCGGCTACGACCCGGCGCAGGGCGTGCCGCCGTCGGTTTGGTGAGCGTGTCTCGATAGGGGCCTTCGGGCGTACGGGAAGCGTTCTTGTGGCGTGCCCCAAGCACTTTCAGCTGGACCGGTGACTCCGGTTTCCACGAACACCGCGCAGCACAGGCTTCCTCGTGACGCAACGTCGCGCCGATGCGCACCGGACGTTGTGGCGACACACGAAGGATGTGGCTCGAACGTCGGCTTGAGCGATCTTGGAACCGTGCGGGCAACATTGTGGCGGTCTGCCAAGCGGCAGTCGCCGAACGGTTCTGGGGGTGGCTATGGGTCCGACGCCCAACGGTGCGCACGTGACGCTGCTCGGCGACTTCGAGTTGGCCGTCCACGGGGAGAGGATCAAGCTTCCGCGTGGTGCCGAGCGGTTAATCGCCTTCCTCGCGCTGCGAAACAACGTGCGGGTGCCTCGGATTCGGGTGGCCGAGGAGTTGTGGCCGGACAACTCGCTGCGCCGAGCCCTGGCCAACGTCAGGTCGGCCTTGTTCCAGGGACACCGGGTCAACTCCGACCGGGAACGGCTGATCGCGATGCTGGGGAGCGAACTGCTGCCCGCCTGGACCGATGACTGGCTCGTGCTGGAACGCCAGCGGTGGGATCAGGTCCGGTTGCACACACTCGAGACCTTCGCGCGCGAACTCCTTGCCAACGAGCACTTTCTGGGGGCCATGCATGCTGCGCTCTCGGCCATCGCGATCGCATCGATGCGGGAAACCGCGCATCGGGTGGTGATCGAGATCTACCTAGCCGAAGGCAACCCGGCCGACGCCGTAGCGCACTACCGCCGTTACCGCGCCTCGCTCCAGCGCGAACTCGGCCTTTCACCGTCGCCGAGGATCACCCGGCTGGTCAGCGGACTCTTCTCGTCCCGACGCCCGTGAACCGAGAATGCGATGGGTTTTCCGAGCGGCCCCGCTCGACGATCCGAAAACCACTCTCGTCCGCACGGACAATGTGCTCTGAGCGTTCGGTTGACATGTTGCCAGGACGTCGTTTATCGCAGTCGCTGTTGGAATTGCCTGCCGGGTGAGAAGAATGGGCGGCGCCTTGGTTCTTGGATGGCACGCGCCGAAAAGGCGATCCAGCGACGGGCGATCAGTGCTCGTTCTCGGGCGTTGCAGTGCGCTCAACGCTCGATCCTGACTCGTTGATGCAATTGAGCTGCAGCTGGTGCCACCGGTACGACTCGTACGAAGGACACAGCGCGGAGCCGTGGCACTCAGCCGGGGGTGGACGCGTTTTTGATCGCGCAGGTCGGTGCGAATCAGCCGACACTGCAAGCAGATTGATGTTCCAGCACCGGACGGAGTGGCCTCATGAGCGTGGATGCGGCACGCGCGGTAGCCGACGCCGTGTTGTTCGAAGGATATCTGCTGTACCCCTACCGAGCGTCGGCAGTGAAGAACCGGATGCGCTGGCAGTTCGGTGTGCTGGCACCGCCCGGAGAACAGTCCGAGCCGTCCTCCGCCCGAACGGAATGCCTGTTCGCCGCGGAACCCGGTGCGGAACTGGACGTCCTGGTGCGCTGCTTGCACCTGCACACCCGCAAGGCCGATCCGGACTGGGATGAAGGCGATCTCCGGGAGATCGGCGCGACGGTGGAGGCGGACGCGACCGAGGAAATCCCGTTCGAACTGGCGGGCGGGGGGGACGAACGGGAGAGTTGGCTGCCGTTGCAGGGGACGATCCGGATCAGCACGACTCCCGTCGGAAACGATCTGCGGAGCCTGGCGGTGGTGGTCGAGAACCGGACGTCCTGGCACCCGGGGGCGACCACGCGTGCGGAGATGTTGCGGAACTCCCTGGTTTCGACCCACGTCGTCCTCGCCCTGCGGGGAGGACATTTCGTTTCGCTGCTCGACCCGCCCGAGCAGGCTCGTGAGGCCGCGCGAGCGTGCCGGAACGAGCACACCTGGCCGGTGCTGGTCGGCGAACCGGGGGAGCGCGACGTGGTGCTGTCCGCGCCGATCATCCTCTACGACTACCCGGCCATCGCGCCGCAGAGCCCGGGGGATCTGTTCGATGCCACGGAGATCGACGAAATCCTCACCCTGCGCACGATGACCCTCACCGACGACGAGAAGCGGGAGGCGAGGGCCACCGACCCGAAGGCCGCCGCGATCATCGACCGCGCTGAGCGGCTTTCCGCCGAGGAGCTCTCGCGGCTGCACGGCACGATGCGGTACCGGGGAGGCCGGAAATGACGAGGCCGCGGATCCTGGTCGCAGGAGTGGGCAACGTGTTCCTGGGCGACGACGGTTTCGGGGTCGCGGTCGCTGACCGGCTGGCCGAGGACCCGCCCGCGGGAGTGCAGGTCGAGGACTTCGGAATCCGGGGCGTTCACCTCGCGTACGAGCTGATGAACGGCTACGACGTGCTGATCCTCGTCGATGCGATGGCGCGGGGCGCGGCGCCGGGAACCGTCTCGGTGGTCGAACCCGACCTCGACGCGATCGAGCCCGCGTCCGGAGTGGAGGCCCACGCCATGAACCCGGATCGGGTGCTCGCCTGCTGCAAGGGCCTCGGCGCGCGGCTGGACCGGGTCCTGGTGGTCGGCTGCGAGCCAGCGGACTGCTCGTACCGGTGGGGACTCACCGACCGGATCACGGAATCGGTCGATGCCGGCGCGAGCACCGTGCGGGACCTCGTTGCCAGCTTGGTCGAGGCGTGGCCGAAGCCGGCTGGCCGGGCATGATCCTGGTGCTGCGGCGCGCAAATGGCCTTACGGTGGCTGCGGGCCTCGCCGCCGCTGTCGGCCGTCAGGGGGAGCCGGTGTCACAAGGTGGCTGGCGGGCACCGAAGATCCGGGGTGACGTATGAGCACTGCGTCTGCGCCGTCGAACCTCGACGAGGTCCACATCCTCTGGACCTCGGAGGGAATGAGCTGTGACGGCGACACTGTGTCGGTGACCAACGCGACGCTGCCCAGCATCGAGGACGTGGTGCTGGGCACGGTTCCGGGGATACCGAAGGTGCATCTGCACAACAAGGTCCTGGCGTACGAGACCGGCGTGGACTTCATGGCCGCGTTCCACCAGGCCGACCGCGGCGAGCTGGGGCCGTTCATCTTGGTGGTGGAGGGCTCGATCCCGAACGAGCGGATCAACGGCCAAGGCTACTGGACGTCCATGGGCAACGATCCGGAGACCGGTGAGCCGCGCACCCTCAACGAGTGGCTCGACCGGCTGGCGCACAAGGCGTGGGCCGTGCTGGCAGCCGGAACCTGCGCCACTTACGGCGGAATCCACGCCATGGCGGGCAATGCGACGGGCTGCATGGGGCTGGCCGACTACTTGGGGGCGAACTTCCGCTCCGCCGGCGGGTTGCCGATCGTCAACGTGCCCGGGTGTCCGGTGCAGCCGGACAACTTCATGGAGACGCTGCTGTGGCTGCTGCACCAGGCCGCCGGGTTGGCACCCACGATCCCGCTGGACGAGCAACTGCGTCCGACGTGGCTGTTCGGCAAGACCGTGCACGAGGGCTGCGACCGCGCCGGCTACTACGAGCAGGCCGACTTCGCCCGCGACTACAACTCGCCGAAGTGCCAGGTGAAGATCGGTTGCTGGGGGCCGGTGGTCAACTGCAACGTGACCAAGCGCGGTTGGATGGACGGTATCGGCGGCTGCCCGAACGTGGGCGGGATCTGCATCGGCTGCACGATGCCGGGATTCCCGGACAAGTTCATGCCGTTCATGGACCAGCCGCCGGGCGGCAGCCTCTCGTCGGCGTTGCTGCGGGGGTACGGCCCGTTCGTCCGGACCATGCGCGGGATCACCAACCACAGCGCGAACCGGGAACCGAAGTGGCGGCACAACCGGGCGAAGCTCACCAGCGGCTACGAGCCGCGTTGATCGAAGCGGAGGTAACGGCCGGATGAGTGCGGAGCAGCGGAATCTCGTCGAGGTGGAGTTCGATCCGATCACGCGGATCGTCGGGAACCTCGGCATCTACACCAAAGTGGACTTCGACAACGACGAGGTCGTCGAGTGCCGCAGCACCTCGTCGGTGTTCCGCGGGTACAGCGTGTTCATGAAGGGCAAGGACCCGCGCGACTCCCACTTCATCACCAGCCGGATCTGCGGGATCTGCGGGGACAACCACGCGGTGTGCTCGATCTACGCGCAGAACATGGCCTACGGCGTGAAGAGCCCGCCGCTGGCCGAGTGGATCGTGAACCTGGGCGAGGCCGCGGAGTTCATGTTCGACCACACCCTCTTCCAGGACAACATGGTCTTCGTCGACTACTGCGAGAAGATGGTGTCGGAGACCAACCCGTCGATGTTGCGGCGGGCCGAGCAGACCGAAGCGCCGCGCGGGGACGTCCACGGTTACCGGACGATCGCCGACATCATGCGGTCGTACAACCCGTTCGAGGGCGAAACCTACAAGGCCGCGCTCGCAGTGTCGCGCGTGACCCGGGAGATGTGCTGCCTGATGGAGGGCAGGCACGTGCACCCCTCGACGCTCTACCCGGGCGGGGTCGGCACGGTCGCCACCCCGCAACTGTTCACCGACTACCAAGTGCGGTTGGTGCGGGTGCTCGACTTCATCAAGCGCGCGGTCGCGATGAACGACGACGTGTTCGACTTCTTCTACGAGGCGCTGCCCGGATACGAGGAGGTCGGCCGGCGGCGCACCATGCTGGGCTGCTGGGGTTCCTTCCAGGACCCGGACGTCGTCGACTACGACTACCGGAACATGACCGAGTGGGGCCGCGCGATGTACGTGACCCCGGGAATCGTGCTCGACAACGAGTTGCTCACCACCGATCTCGTCGACATCAACCTGGGCATGCGCATCTTGCTGGGCAGCTCCTACTACGAGGACTGGGTGAACGAGCAGACCTTCGTCACGCGGGATCCGCTGGGCAACCCCGTCGACCAGCGCCACCCCTGGAACCAGACGACGCTGCCCCAGCCGCAGAAGCGCGACCTCGACGGCGGCCGGTACAGCTGGGTGATGAGCCCGCGCTGGTACGACCGGCGCACCGGGGATCACCTGGCGCTGGACACCGGGGGCGGCGCGATCGCGCGGCTGTGGTCGACCGCGCTGGCCGGGCGGGTCGACACGCCTTACGTGCGGTCCACCGGGCACAGCGTCCAGATCGACCTGGGCAAGGGGCAATCGACGCCCGAGATGCAGTTGGAATGGACCCCTCCCCGGTTCCCCAACACGCTGGAACGCAACCGGGCCCGGATCTACTTCGTCGCCTACGCGGCCGCGATGGCGCAGTACTTCCTGGACCGCGCGCTGGCGGAGGTGCGGAGCGGGAACACCAAGGTGTTCGAGGACTTCGACGTTCCTGACGAAGCGATCGGGGTTGGTTTCCACGAGGCGGTTCGGGGTGTGCTGTCGCACCACCTGGTGATCAAGGACGGCAAGATCGCCAACTACCACCCGTACCCGCCGACGCCGTGGAACGCCAGCCCGCGCGACAGCTACGGCACGCCGGGGCCGTACGAGGACGCGGTGCAGGGAATGCCGATCTTCGAGGAGAACGGACGCGAGAACTTCAAGGGCATCGACATCATGCGCACGGTGCGCAGTTTCGATCCGTGCCTGCCTTGCGGCGTGCACATGTACCTGGGTGGCGGGCGCGTGCTGAAGCGCACGCATTCGCCGATGTTCGGAGCGGGTGCCTGACCATGCCTTGGGACGACGAGCAGGTCCGCGACGAGATCGAGCGCGCCGAGACCTTGCTGTCCGACCTGGAACCCGGGGCCGAACCGGTCGCCGGCGCGCACGCGATCGAGGCCGTGCAGGCCGTCGTGGGCCTGTACGGGGAGTGCCTGGCGCGGATGGTGAAGTACGCCGAGCAGTCCGGGCATCCCGACCTGGTGCGTGAGTTCGCGCGCGACGAACTCGTGTCGCACCTGCTGCTGGTGCACGACCTGCACCCGGTCGGTGTCGAGGACCGGATCGGTGAGGCGCTGGCCGAGGTGCGGGTGGCATTCGGCGTCGAGTCGCTCCAGCTGCTCGACGTGCGGGCCGGCGTGGCCGTGATCCAGGTGGCGGTCCGGGGCTGCCAGTCCACGGCGGCGCAGCTGCGTCAATCCGCGCGGGAGGTGGTGCTGGCGGCGGCGCCCGAACTCGACGATGTCGAGATCCGGGCCGTGGCACCGGAGCCATCGACCGTGATCCCCGTCGAGGACCTGTTCCCGGCCGGTGAGCGGTGATCACAATGCCTTCGACGCTGCGGAAATTCGCCCACCGCCGGCCTCGGACACCGACCGGATCGGCGCAGCGCTGCGACCTCTGTTCGGACGAGCTGGCGGAGCAGCACCGCCACGTGCTCAACACCGAAACCGGGGCGCTGTCGTGCGCCTGCCCGGCGTGCGGTGTGCTGTTCGACCACCACGCCGCCGGCGGTGGCCACTACAGGCTCATCCGATCGCGCCCGCGGCTGCTCGCGGGGTTCGAGCTGGACGACCTGCGGTGGGCGAGTTTCGGCATTCCCGTCGGGCTGGCGTTCTTCGTGCACAGCGAAGAGAACGATCGGGTCACTGCGTTCTACCCGAACCCCGTCGGCACCATGCGGTCCGACGTCGATGCCGACAGCTGGCAGTCGCTGGTCGAAGTGAACCCGAAACTGTCCTCAATGGACAGTGGTGTCGAGGCGCTGCTGATCGACCGGTTGCACGACCGGACGTCGGCGTGGCTGCTCCCGCTGGACGAGTGCTACCGGCTGGTGGCCCTCCTGCGCACGCACTGGCGCGGCTTCAGCGGTGGCAGCGAGGTCTGGCGGCAGGTCGACGAGTACTTCGCACGCCTGCGAGCAGGCAGATCCGGAGGAGGCGAACATGATCGAAGTCGGTAAACCGCAGGTGCGCCGCGATGCCCCGGCGCACCTCCCGGGCGTTTCGCAGGGCAACAGCGTCGGGAACTACGAACGCCAGCCTGGGCATCGACCGGACGGAACCGCGACGGCCCGCAGGTCCACCGGGATATGCGCGGGCCAGCGCAACCCGATCCTGTCGTCGATGCCGAACCTGTCGCCGGCTTGACTGCTCCCTGCCTTAAAGGGCGGGGATTCCCTTCCGGCTCGCGCCGGAAAGTTCCTGCTTCACGGCCGGTCGCCCCGTCCGGGAGGTTTCCCGTTGAGGTCTTACACCTGCTCCACAGGCCGAAACCGCCAGCCCGGCGGCCAGAATGTTCTTGGCAGCGTTGATGTCCCGGTCATGCCGAGTGCCGCAGCCGTTGCACGTCCATTCACGGACGTTGAGCGGCATGCTCTCGGCGAGCGTGCCGCAGTGGGAGCACGTCTTGGAGCTGGGAAACCAGCGGTCGATCACGACCAAGTCCCGCCCGTACCAGGCGCACTTGTACTCCAGCATCGACCGCAAGTCGGCCCACGACGCATCACTGATCGCGCGCGCCAGCTTGCGGTTCTTGACCATAGTGCGCACGGACAGGTCTTCGATCACGACCGTTTGATTGTCACGGACGAGTCGAGTAGTGACCTTGTGCAGATGGTCCCGGCGCCGGTCAGCGATCTTCGCTTGAATCCGGGCAACCTTGATCCGAGCCCTTGCCCGGTTGTTGCTGCCCTTCTCCTTGCGGGCGAGCTCCCGCTGAGCTTTCGCGAGGCGGGTGCGTTCCCGGTCGGAGTGCTTGGGGTTGGTGATCTTCTCTCCGGTGGACAGCGTCACCAGCGAGGTGATCCCGGCGTCCACGCCCACCGCGTTGGTGGTGGGTTCATGGTGATCCACCGTGGTTTCCACGAGCATCGACACGAACCACCGGTCCGCGCGGTCCCGCGACACCGTCACCGTCGAAGGCTCCGCACCTTCCGGGAGAGGGCGGGACCACACGATGTTCAGCGGCTCAGACATCTTCGCCAGCGTCATTATGCCATTGCGGTATTTGAACGCGGACTTGGTGTACTCCGCCGACGCCCGCGACTTCTTGCGGGACTTGAAACGTGGGTACTTCGCACGCTTGTCAAAAAACGCCGTGAACGCACCCTGGAGATGCCGGAGCGTCTGCTGCAGGGGCACGCTCGACACCTCAGGCAGAAACGCCAAGTCCCCGGACTTCTTCCACGCGGTGAGCATGGCCGAGGTTTCGTTGTAGTTCACCCGGCGTTGCTCGGTGAACCACGCGCGGGTCCGGGCGTCCAGGGCGAGGTTGTAGACCTTGCGGACGCACCCGAACGTGCGCAGCAACTCCTGCCGCTGCGCATCAGTCGGGTAGAAGCGGTACTTGTACGCCCGCTTCACTTGCGTCCTAGCCATCGCTCACTACTTAACATGTCAACTCGTAAGACTCGGTCTCGGGTGGTCACCGAACAACACTCGGGATCGGCTCCTCCCCGACCTGAAGGCCGGGGTATCCGCCGATTGGGGACCTGATGACCGCACCGGAGCTGTCCTTCGCCATCACCGGGGCGGAGCCGGCACGCCTGACCGCGGTGCCCACGCTGCACTTCGAGCTCGACATCCACCGGCGGAGCGGCGGTCCGGTGCGCTCCATCACGCTGACCACGGCGATCCGCATCGCACCGGCCCGCCGCCGCTACGAGCTCGCGGAGCGAAACGAACTCGCCGAGCTGTTCGGCGCCCCGCAGCGGTGGGCGACGACGCTGCGCCCGCTGCCCTGGACGCGGCTGACCACGGTCGTCGGTCCGTTCACCGACCGTGTCGCGGTGCCACTGTCGGTCGCCTGCACCGATGATGTCGAACTCGCCGTCGCCAAGTACTTCCACGCGGTGCGAAACGGTCCGGTGCCGCTGGATTTCCTGTTCAGCGGCACGATCTTCCACCTGGGACCGGACGAACGGCTGCAGACGACGCAGATCGACTGGTCCCGGGAGGCCACCTTCGAGCTGGCGGCGCAGCGGTGGCACGAGGCCCTCGGCGACACTCGTTGGGTGCGGATCACGCGGAGCAGCTTCTCGCACCTGCACGACTACCGGCGCGCCTGTGCCTTCGGCACCTGGGACGAGACGATCGCCTCGCTGTTGCGCAACGCCGAGCAGGACGCGTCGTGACGGCGGGTTCTGTGCCAGGCGTCGGGACGCGGGTCAGGCTGCGGCCGTCCCGGCGGGCCGACATCGTCGACCTGGCGCTCGCTGGCAAGCTCGCGGAGGTCGACGGCGTCGAACGCGGTGCGGACGGCCGGATCTACGTGGCCGTGTCGTTGCTCGGTGACACCGCGGTGGACCTCGGCTCGATGAGCCAACTCGGCCACCGCTTCTTCTTCGACCCGGAGGAACTCGAACCGCTGCCGGGAGGTATCGCACGCCGGGTTCTGGTCGCTGGTGTGGGCGACGTCTTCAAACCCGCTGAGCGAGGCGTGAGCGCGGTCGTGGAAGCCCTTCGAGGACGCGATCTTCCGCAAGGAGTCCGCGTCGCGGACTTCGGCCTCCGACGGCATGATCTGCTGCGCGCGCTGGAGGACTACGACGCCGCGATCGTGCTGTCCGCGGACCTGGGATCGGGGGATCTCGGTCCACCGCCCGCGTGGTTGAACCCGGGTCGCTGCGCGCAGATCACCGTGGTCGGTTGCGGTGTGGACTGTGCCGAGAGCGAGGACCGCGTCCTCGAAGTTGTGATGTCCGTTGTGGACGATCTCGTGGAGAACGCCGGATCGGGGGAAGGGGTCGGCGATGAAGGATGAAATATGCATTCAGCGCAAGGCGGTCTGCGCGGTGTTCGGAACGCTTGCCGTGGTCGCTCTGGTGGTGCTCGTGCGGCAAGTTCCCGCGCTGGCGCGATACCTGAAGATGACCCGAATGTGATTGCGGGACACGCAGATCGAGTTGTTGCGGTATCGAGACGCCCTTATAGTCTGTTTTTGATCCTTTGCTACTGATGCGCCGTCAGGCGCATAGCCCACCTAGGCAACTTGCACCGCTGCGGGTTCTCAGCGTTCGCCTGGCGAGGACGGCCCGACTGCCGTGGATAGGCATACACAAAGTCGGGCACCCGGAGTCCAGGCGGGCGCTGAGGTTCCGCTACTGGCACCGCCACGCAAAGCGAGTTCGAAAACAGGTTCTTAGCGTGGGTGCGCCGCATGACTGCTAGTGAGGATGTGACCTCGATGCCGTGGTCCGAGGAAGCTGCGGCGCGTGCCGTCGACGAGATCTTCGAACGACGGGTGCCGCCGCTGCAGGCGCTGGTGGGAGACGCCGAGCGGGTCGCGCGGGCGTGCCACGCGATGGCCACCCGGTTCCACTCGGGCGGCAAGCTCATCGTCTTCGGCAACGGTGGCCCGAGCACGGATGCCCAGCACGTGTCCGTGGAGTTCGTGCACCCGGTGATCGTGGGCAAGCGGGCGCTGCCGGCGATGTCGCTGACTGCCGATGTCGCGACCGTGACCGGGGTGGCCATCGGCGAAGGCATGGACGAGGTGTTCGCCCACCAGCTCCGCTGCCTCGCCGAGCCGCAGGACATCGCGCTGGGCCTGTCCACTGACGGCAACTGCGGGAACGTCCGGCGCGGCCTGGCCGAAGCCCAGCGGCTGGGGCTGCTCACCGTCGGTCTGGCGGGCGGCGACGGCGGCGGCATGGCCGACGACGCGGTCGACCACGTGCTGATCGCGCGGTCGCGGGATCCCCGCGTCGTCAAGGAGGTGCACGTGACCACGTACCACGTCTTGTGGGAACTCGTGCACGTGTTCTTCGAACACCCGGGCGCGCTGCGGCAGGCGGTGAGCGCGTGAACGCCGAGGAGCGAACCTGCCCCGGGGATTCCTGCGTGACCTGCTCGGACGAGGCCGTGCCGGTCCGGGTGCTGCGGCTGCTGGACGACGAGTTCGCCGCAGTGGCCACCGAAACCGGTGAGGAAGTGGTCAGCGTCGCCTTGGTCCCGGCTCGTCCTGGTGACGTGGTGCTGGTCCACGCCGGTGAGTCGATCGCGATCGTGGAGGAGTGACCGCCGTGGATGCAGACACCGATGCCGTCGCATCGCTCTACCCGTTCTTGTTGGCCTCGGACGGCGACGTCGACGCGGTGCTGGACGAGGTGCGGAAGTCCACGGAGGACAAGGCGCGCGAGATCATGGGCCTGCGCGAGCAGGTCAAGAGCCGCTACCGCGCCGAGATCGTCGCTTGCGCCTCGGCGATGGCCGCGCGCTTCGCCGCCGGCGGGAGACTGCTGACCTTCGGCAACGGCGGCAGTTCCACCGATGCCCAGGACCTGGCCAGCTTGTTCCTCAGCCCGGGGCGGCCGGCGCGCCCCCTCCCGGCGATCGGGTTGACCAGCGACATCGCAGTGGTCACCGCCCTGTCCAACGACATCGGTTTCGACGTTGTGTTCGCCCGTCAGATCGGTGCCTTCGGTCGCCGGGGCGACATCGCGGTCGGCCTGTCCACCAGCGGCAATTCCGCGAACCTGCTGGGCGCCTTCGCGGAGGCCGCGCAGCGCGGCCTGCTCACCGTGGGCATCGCCGGCGACAAGGGAGGGCGGATGGCGGAATCCGAGCACATCGACCACCTCTTCGTGGTGCCTTCGGCGTCGGTGCACCGCATCCAGGAAGCGCAGACGACGCTGTACCACGCCCTGTGGGAGATGACCCTGATGGCATTGGAATCGGAGGGAGCCGCCGATGTGCCTGGCGATCCCCGGTGAGGTCCTGGAGATCCTCCCGGACCGGCCGGACCTGGCCAAGGTCGAGGTCAGCGGCGTGCGCCGCAACATCAACATCGGTCTGCTCGACCCACCGCCGGAACCGGGCGAGTGGATTCTGATCCACGTCGGCTTCGCTTTGTCCACAATAGACGAACATGAGGCCCGTGCGGTGCTGGAGTTTCTGGAGAGCCTGGGGCAGACCTACACCGACGAGATCGACGCGCTGCAGGATTCGCGCATCGAGTGACTGGGGGTTCGATGCGATTCGTCGACGAGTACCGGGACGCGGACAAGGCGCGGGCGCTGGCGGCCGAGATCGCGGCGCTGTGCGAGCCGGGACGCCAGTACAAGTTCATGGAGGTCTGCGGCGGGCACACCCACACCATCTACAAGCACGGCATCGAGGACTACCTGCCGGAGAACGTGTCGTTGGTCCACGGGCCGGGGTGTCCGGTGTGCGTGATTCCGATGGGGCGGGTCGACGACGCCATCCACATCGCGCGCCAACCCGACGTGCTCATGACCTCCTTCGGGGACATGATGCGGGTGCCGGGCAGCGGTGGGAACTTCTTCGACTCCAACGCCGAGGACACCAACATCCGCATGGTGTACTCGCCGTTGGACGCGCTGAAGCTCGCCCGGCAGGACCCCGACCGGCAAGTGGTGTTCATGGCCATCGGGTTCGAAACCACCGCGCCGTCGACGGCGATGACGCTGCTGCGTGCCGAGCAGGAGGGGCTGGAGAACTTCTCCGTGTTCGGCAACCACGTGACGATCATCCCGGCGATCAAGGCGATCCTGGACTCCCCGGACCTGCGGTTGGACGGGTTCCTCGGGCCGGGGCACGTGTCCACGGTGATCGGCTGCCGGCCCTACGAGTTCATCGCCCGCGACTACGGCAAGCCCGTGGTGGTCGCGGGATTCGAGCCGCTCGACATCATGCAGTCGATATACCTGCTGCTCAAGCAGTTGGCGGAGGGGCGCTGCGAAGTCGAGAACCAGTACAAGCGCGTGGTGTCGTGGGACGGCAACAAGACCGCGTTGGCGGCGATCGCCAAGACGATGGAGCTGCGCCCGTACTTCGAGTGGCGGGGGTTGGGCTTCATTTCCCACTCCGCGCTGCGACTGCGCGACGCCTACGCGAAGTTCGACGCCGAGCGGCGCTTCGACCTGCCCGGCGTGCGGGTGGCCGATCCCAAGTCCTGCCAGTGCGGAGAGGTGCTCAAGGGCGTCCTCAAACCTTGGGAGTGCAAGGTATTCGGCACCGCCTGCACCCCGGAGACGCCGATCGGCACCTGCATGGTCTCGCCGGAAGGCGCCTGCGCGGCCTACTACAACTTCGGGCGGTTCAGCCGGGAACGGGTCAAGGAGGCGAGCCGGACGTGAGCACCGAACACCAAGTGGGCCTGAGCGACCCCGAGCAGCAGGTGCTCGACCGCATCGAGCGGGCCCGCCGTCGCAAGCCGAAAGTGCGGGAGGAGCGGATCACCCTCGCGCACGGCTCCGGCGGGAAGGCCACGCAGACACTCGTCGAGGCGGTGTTCCTGGAGGCGTTCCGCAACGAGCTGCTGGAACCGCTCGAAGACGGCGCGGAACTGCCGGTGGACGGCCACCGGTTGGCCTTCACCACCGACTCGTTCGTGGTGTCCCCGCTGTTCTTCCCCGGTGGCGACATCGGCGACCTGGCCGTGAACGGCACGGTCAACGACCTCGCGGTCTCCGGCGCGACGCCGCGTTACCTGTCGGCGGGTTTCCTGCTGGAGGAGGGTTTCCCGGTCGCTGACCTGACCCGGATCGTCGAATCGATGGCGGCCGCCGCACGGGCGGCCGGCGTGCAGGTGGTGACCGGTGACACCAAGGTCGTGCAGAAGGGCAAGGCGGACGGCTGCTACATCAACACCTCGGGCGTCGGCGTGCTGGCCACCGGCCACCGGCTCGGGATCGGCACGGCGCGCCCGGGGGACGCGGTCCTGGTCTCGGGGCCGATCGGCGATCACGGGGTGACCGTGATGCTCGCCCGCGGTGAGCTGGACATCGACTCCGACGTGGTCTCCGACACCGCACCGGTGCACGGGCTGGTCGCGGCCGTGCTCGCGGCGGTGCCGGAGGTCCGGGCGCTGCGCGACGCCACTCGCGGCGGGGTCGCGACGGTGCTCAACGAGATCGCCCGGGCCGCGGAGGTGGCCGTGGTCGTGGACGAGGCCGCGGTCCCGGTGCGAACCGAAGTCCGCGGTGCGTCTGAACTGCTGGGGATCGATCCGCTCTACGTGGCCTGCGAAGGGCGCATCGTCGCGGTCGTCCCGGGGGAGCACGCGGAGGCGGCGCTGGCGGCGATGCGCTCGCATCCGATGGGGGAGCAAGCCGCGCTGATCGGGCGAGTCGGGGACGATCCGCCGGGGCTGGTGCTGTTGAACACCACATTCGGTGGTACCCGGATCGTGGATCTGCTGGTGGGCGATCCCCTGCCGCGGATCTGCTAGGCGTGCACGAGCTCGGCATCACCCAGAGCATCGTGGACGCGGTGCTGGCGGCGGTCGACGACCCGGCGATCAAGTCCGTCCACCTGGAGGTCGGGAGGCTCTCCGGCGTGGTGCCCGACGCGATCCGGTTCTGCTTCGAGCTGGTGGCCGAGGGCACCCGGCTGACGGGCGCCCGACTGGACATCGTCGAGCCCTCCGGGCGCGGTGAATGCCGCTCGTGCGGGGCGGAAGTCGAAATGGACGACTTGCTCGCGAGCTGCCCGTGCGGAGGCGTGGACCTCGCGGTGGTCGCCGGGCAGGAACTCAGGATCAAAGCAGTGGAGGTGGGGTAGATGTGCGGTACGTGCGGCTGTGATGAGGACACGTCTCGGACGGTTGTCCTCGAACAACAGGTGTTGGCCAAGAACGACGGCCTCGCCACCGAGAACCGGGATCTCCTGCGGGCCAAGCGCATCGCTTTGATCAACCTGATGAGCTCGCCCGGCTCCGGCAAGACGAGCCTGCTGGCCCGCACCGCGCGCGAGTTCAGCGGAGCCCCGGTGGCGGTCGTCGAGGGCGATCAGGAGACCGGGCTCGACGCGGCCCGCCTGCGCGACAGCGGCTGCCCGGTGGTGCAGATCAACACCGGCACGGGCTGCCACCTGGACGCCACCATGCTGGCCGACGGGCTACGCGCGCTGGAACCGCCGAACGGATCGGTGGTGTTCGTCGAGAACGTCGGGAACCTGGTGTGCCCGGCGCTGTTCGACCTCGGTGAGAGCGCCCGGGTGGTCCTCGCTTCGGTGACGGAGGGGGAGGACAAGCCGCTGAAGTACCCGCACATGTTCAGCTCGGCGAACCTGGTGCTGTTGAACAAGATCGACCTCCTACCGCATCTCGACTTCGACGTGGACCGCTTCGTCGAGGCGGCGACGAAGGTCAACCCGCACGCCCAGGTGCGGCAGCTGTCGGTATCGACCGGGAAAGGCCTCGACGACTGGTACACCTGGCTCGCCACCCAAGACGTCTCGGAGCCGTGAGTGTTTTGGGTTGCTATAGCAGCCCAAAGCACTCACGGGCACCTATTGCCGGAGCTCAAGCGCTAACGCCGCTGTCGGCACAGTGTCCCTGCGATGGCGGCTTGTCCCAGGCTGATACCGCCGTCGTTGGCCGGGACCTGAGAATGCAGCAGTACTCGGAAGCCGTTGCGATGCAGCATGTCCACGACGCGGTGCAGCAGCAGCACGTTCTGGAAGACTCCGCCGGAGAGCGCCGCGGTTCCGATTCCGGTGGACTGCCGAAGCCGAACGCAGACCTCCACCACGGCGGCCGCCAGGCCGTTGTGGAATCGCGCCGCGATCATCGGCACCGGTGTTGCGACGAGCAGGTCGTCCACGACCGAACGGACCAGGTCCGTGCCGCGCACCCGCAGCACCGGCCCGTCGCTGATCGACACCGGGTAGCGCCCCGATTCGTCCTCGGCAGCCAGCTGTTCGAGCTCGATCGCGGCCTGACCCTCGTAGTTGATCGCATCCCGCACCCCGACGATCGCAGCGACGGCGTCGAACAGCCGCCCGGCGCTGGAGGTCGGCGGCGCGTGGTGGCCGTCGCGCGCCAGCGCGGCAACCTCTGTCCACTTCGGATTGCGCTGCAGCACTTCGAGGTCAGCGCGCAGAAGGCCGCTCTCGGCTAGGTAGGAGACTGCTGTCCGCCAGGGCTGTTTGATGGCCGTCGTCGCACCCGGCAGCGGAACCGCCTCCAGGTGGCCCAACCGCCGGAAGCCGGTCAGGTCGGCGACCAAGAACTCCCCGCCCCAGATGGAGCCGTCGGTGCCGTAGCCCGTCCCGTCGAACGCCACCCCGAGCACCGGGCCGCGCTCGCCGTTGTCGGCCAGGCAGGACGCGATGTGGGCGTGGTGGTGCTGCACTCCGATCAGCTCGACGTCGTCGAGCGCCACGGCGTACTTCGTCGACAGGTACTCCGGGTGCAAGTCGTGGGCGACGACCTGCGGCTCGATGTCGAAGAGCTGCTGGAAGTGCGCGATTCCGCTGGTGAACGAACGCAGCGTGGCGTAGTTCTCCAAGTCGCCGATGTGGTGGGACGGGAAGACGTGTTCGTCCTTGCCGACGGCGAAGGTGTTCTTCAACTCGGCGCCGCAGGCCAGCACCGGTCGTGGGAACGACCACGGCAACACCACCGGTTCCGGAACGTAGCCCCGGGACCGCCGCACGAGCATCGGGTGCCCGTCGAAGACCCGGGTCACCGAGTCGTCGGTGCGGATGTGGATCGGCCGGTCGTGCGTCAGGAAGGCGGTGGCGACGTCGCCCAACTGCTCCAACGCGTCGTCGTCCAGGTATGCGATCGGCTCATCGGAGATGTTTCCGCTGGTCAGGACGATGGGGTGGGGGAATCGGCGGAGCAGCAGGTGGTGCAGCGGGGTATAGGGAAGCAAGACGCCGAGTTGGCGGTTCCCGGGCGCGATGCTCGGTGCGATCGGGGCCCCGGGCAGCCGGTCGAGCAGCACGATGGGCCGGCGCCTGGAGGTGAGCAATGCCTGCTCGGCGTCGTCGATCGAGCACAGCGCACGCGCCTGGTCCACCGAAGCGACCATGACCGCGAAGGGCTTGTCCTCGCGGTGCTTGCGCTTGCGGAGCATCGCTGCCGCATCACCGTTGGTCGCATCGACCGCCAGGTGGTAGCCGCCCAGTCCCTTCACCGCGATCGCTTCGCCGCGCGTCAAGGCCGCTGCCGCTTCGTCCAGGGGATCACCCCGCCGGGGCACGCCATCGCGGTCGGTGAACCGCAGCCGCGGACCGCAGCCGGGGCAGCACACCGGCTGGGCGTGGAAGCGGCGGTTCGCCGGATCGTGGTACTCATCCTCGCACCGACGGCACAACGCGAATCCGGACATCGTCGTGTTCGGACGGTCGTACGGCACGTCCCGCACGATGGTGAACCGCGGCCCGCAGTTGGTGCAGTTGGTGAACGGGTAGCCGAACCGCCGATCCCCGGGATCGGCGATCTCGCCCGCGCAGTCGGCGCAGGTCGCGGTGTCGCTGGCGATCATGGTCGCCCGCTGCCCGACGGCATCGCTCTCGACGATCCGAAACCCCGCTTCCAGCGGGCCGGCGGCATCGGTGACCGAGATCCGCGCGACCTCAGCCAGCGGTGGGGGCTCCTCCCGGAGCCTGCGGAGGAATTGCCGCACCTCCGGCGCCGCGCCCGCCACCTCGATGAACACGCCGTGCACATCGTTGCCGACGTGTCCGCTCAAACCCAGGTCGGTCGCCACCGAATAGACGAAGGGGCGGAAACCGACGCCCTGCACGATTCCCGCAACCCGAACGCGTTTTCTGACCAAGTCGTCCACTGCACCAGTCTCGACCGGCGAATCTCTCGCCGCATTCGCTGCTTCCCCCATGTGGGCTCGGCTCAGCGGCGCTGCGTCCTCGCTGCCGTTTGCCAACGCCTGCGGCTGATCCACCGGCTCATCCATCCATTGTGGACTTCTGTGGTGCTGGCAGCGGTCGCGCTCGCCGTGGTGCTGTGGAAGAACATGCGCGTGCGCCGTGCGGAACGCGTCGAATCCGGCGAAACCACCGTTGCGCGGAGTGAGCAGGAGAGCTGGCCGAGGCCGTCAGGTGCCGGCGTCTACTGTGGCGGTGTGGCCAGCGCTGACCTCGATGACGTCGTTGCGGGCTCCTACGGCGGTGCGGACGGGCTTGACAGCGAGATCCTCGACCGCCTGGAGTCGGTGGCCGGCGCCGAGCGCGAGCACGGTCCGGCCAGCACCGTCGCGATCAAGCTGCGCAGCGACCTCGCCGGCGCTTACCAGGGAGCAGGCTGGGTCGAGGACGCCATCGCCCTCTTCCAGCAGGTGGTGGCCGATCTCGGGCAGCTGGGCGACTGCGACCGCGAGGACATGGCCATCGCGCAAGGCAACCTGGGCTCCGCATACGACGACGCCGGGTGTCTCGACGAGGCCAGCAGGCGTACCGGCTGGACGAGGCGATCGGGCTCTACCTGGAGACACTGGACACCGCTGACCGCGTGCTCGGGCCCGAGGACCGGCAGACGTTAGCGCTGCAGGTCGGCCTCGGTCGTGCCTACTACGCGGCGGACCGCATGGACGAGGCGTTACCGCCTCGCTGGAGCTCACTGCTCGGAGAGATGTCCGAGTATCAGGTGTACTGCTCCGGGCGGTCGACCAGCCGGTCGAGCTGCTCGACCGAGTCGTTCCGGCCGGCCTCGACGGCCAGTGCGCGCAACCTGCTCTCGTCGGGTTCGGGGAACAGCCGGGGCAGGCTTTCGCCGTATCACGGTGGGATTCGGTCGTCCACCTGGAAGTCGTGACTGTTGATGTAGGTCGTTCTCGGCGCGGGTCCCTGACTGACTCATCGTGATCAACCTGTCCACCGCTACGGCGAGCGCACTCCGAACGTCGGAACGCGCCGCGCCAGGGCCGCGGTGTGCGACTACGGACCGCGAACGAACTGGCCCCGTCCGGCGGTCATCACCGCGAAATGCCCTTTGGAATATTCAGGCTGCCGATCACCACATGAGGTGAGATCGGGCATTTCCGAGTTGCACGCCGTTCTGGGCGCGATATGTTTTGACTCGTCCCGCTGATGCGGGATTTCTCGAATCCCAAGCAGGAGTCCGCACGGCCGATGCGTGCCGCATTGCGGTGCGGATTCCGCCCGCTCGAAAAAGTTATTACGAAAGGGTTTTCAAATGCGTTCTGCCAAGCGCGTCATCGCTGTCACCGCCCTGGGTTTGCCGCTGCTGTTCGGTGCTCCGGCCATGGCTTTTGCCGGCGGTCACGACGGGGACGGCGGCAAGCCCTGCCACTCCAAGAAGTGCCACGAAGAAAGCCAGAGCCAGATGCAGGACCAGGACGCCAGCACTGAGCAGTCCAACAGCAACGAGTCGCCGATCTACCAGTGGAGCGTGGGCAGCAAGGGCGACCAGACCGCGGTGAACTGGGTCGATCAGGACAACACCAGCTCCACCGAGCAGAGCGCCGGTGCTTGGGAGTTCGACGACTGAGGTCGCACTGACCGCCACTGAGTCAGCACAGTGGCAACAGCTGCTTGGTCCGGCGACCAGATCGCCGGACCAAGCAGCTTTTCCACGTGCAGTCCGCCGAAGCGAAGCCGCGGATCAGTCCTCGTCCTGAACCTCGGCTTGGTCTTGCTCGGTGTCGTTGGCGTTGTTCTGGTTGGTCCAGGTCATCGCGTTCTGATCGCCTTTTCCGCCCACGCTGATCTGGTAGATCGGCGAGACGTTGATGTTGTTCTGCACCGTGTGGTTCTGCGCATCCTGCGACTGGATCTGCTTCAGGATCTCCGATGCCTTCGGCGGCTTCGCCGGACCGTTCCCATCAGCGGCCAGCGCCGGGACCGCGGCTCCCATCAGCAGTGGAAGCCCCAAAACTACCGTGGCGAGCGCGCGCTTCGCGGTGAGCATGGATCGTTTCCTTTCGTAGCAATTCACTTCACATCCCCGGAATGATGGCGGCAGGAATATGCCATGTGCATTCCGGGTGCCCAGCTCGAGAAATGGGCATCAGGAACCTATCGGGATCCGGTGGCCCGTGCGGGCAGCGACACCGATGATCACTCCAAGTGATGATCGAGAACCCGCGCCTCGGGATGCCCGAACGGCGTTTCACAGGCATACCAAGGAAGACGGCCGCACCCGACTCGAACGGCTCACCTAGTTCGGTGGCCCCGCCGAACTCCGTCCAGCTGCCGGACACCGGCACTCGCGGCTGGTGTAGGGGATTTCCTTAGCAGGGTCGGGGAGTTCCTGCCTCCTGGGTAGGGAAGCACTAGTTGTTGTCGGGGTCACACGAAATTAGCGTACCCGGAACGCCGCCGTACGCCGTTTTCGGCAGGCTGACAACACCACTGGATTGCAGAGGGCGTTTGCCGATGACCGACGAATTGTTGCCCGAGACGCGGAAATCGTACCGTTACGAGTGGTACGTGGTGGTGGTCTGCATGATCGCCTACGTCTTCTCCTTCGTCGACCGGCAGATCCTGTCGCTGATGATCGAGCCGATCAAGCGCGACCTGAACCTCACCGACACCCAGTTCAGCCTGCTCAACGGGCTGGCGTTCTCCCTGCTGTACTCGTTCATGGGATTGCCGATCGCGCTCCTGGCCGACAAGCGGTCCCGGCCGCTGATCATTTCCATCGGCGTTGCCTTCTGGAGCCTGGCCACCGCGCTTTCCGGCCTCAGCAAGGGATTCGTGCACATGTTCATGGCGCGGATCGGGGTGGGCGTCGGCGAAGCGGCGCTGTCGCCCGCGGCGTATTCGATGTTCAGCGACATGTTCCCGAAGAGCAAGCTCGGACGGGCTTACGGCATCTACTCGCTGGGTTCGTTCATCGGCGGTGCGGCCGCGTTCATCATCGGCGGCTACGTCATCAACCTGCTCAAGTCGGTCGACACCGTCGCGCTGCCGCTGGTCGGCGAGGTGCGGGCCTGGCAGTTGACGTTCCTGATCGTCGGGCTGCCCGGCTTGCTGCTGGCGTTGCTGGTGTTCCTGACCGTGCGCGACCCGGGCCGCAGGGGACTCAAGCACAACGCCGACGGCGGCGTTCAGAAAGTCACGCTGCGCAACGTGTTCGCGTTCCTGTGGAGCCACCGCAAGACCTTCGCGATGCACTACCTGGGATTCTCGCTCTACGCCCTGGTGCTGCTGGGGATGATGGCGTGGACCCCGGCGTTCTACATGCGCGCTTTCGGGCTGAGCCCCACCGAGACCGGCTACCTGCTGGGCGTCGTCGTGCTGGTGGCCAATGGCAGCGGGGTGCTCTTCGGCGGCTATTTGATCGACCTGCTGGCCAAGCGCGGGTACTCGGACGCCGCGATGCGCACCGGGGTGATCGGCGCGGTGGGCATGACGGTCCCGGTCATCGCGTTCACGCAGGTGGGGAACCTGTGGGCGTCGCTGGTGCTGCTGGCGGTGGCGATGTTCTTCGCCTCGTTCCCGATGCCCGCCTCGACCGCCGCTATGCAGGTGCTCAGCCCCAACCAGATGCGCGCCCAGGTGTCGGCGATGTTCCTGCTGATCTCGAATCTGATCGGCCTCGCGCTGGGCACCACCCTGGTCGCGCTGGTCACCGACCGGGTCTTCGGGGACGAGAAGATGGTCGGCTCGTCGCTGTCCATCGTCTACGGTCTGGCGTCGGTGGTGACCATTCTGCTCCTGTGGCGCGGTTGCAAGCACTTCCGGCACAGCCTCTCGCGTGAAAAGCTGCTCGCGGAGCAGCGCGACGTCGTGGCAGCCAGCTGAATTCCGACACGAGAAGGGTTCGACGAGTTGAGAATTGCAGTCCTCGGAGGCGGGCACGGTTGCTGGGCCGCAGCAGCAGAACTCGCCGAGAACGGCCACAACGTGCAGTGGTGGCGACGCGACGCGGCGGCGCACCAGGCCCTCAGCGCGGCAGGCGCCATCACCGTCCGCGACCACCGCGGCACCCGGCAGGTGCCGGTGGGCGACGCCGACGGCGCGATCCGGCCGGTCACCGACCTCGCCGAGGCGGTGCGCGACGCCGCGCTGATCGTCATCCCGCTGCCCTCGACCACCCACCAGGACTTGGCCGAGCGGCTCGCCCCGCTGCTGGCCGACGGCCAGGTGGTCTTCCTGCCGCCGGGAACCCTCGGTTCCGTGCTGTTCGGCAAGGCGATGGTCGACGCGGGCAACTTCGCCGACGTCGCCTTCGCCGAAACGGGCACGTTGCCGTACCTGGCCCGCAAGCACGGCAGCACCGAGGTGGTGGTCAGCGGATATGCGACCCGCCTGCCGACCGGGATGTTTCCGAGCCGGCTGGCGGAGGAGGCGTTCGGCGTGCTGCGCGAGGCCTACCCGAGCGTCGAGAACTCGGAGGACGGGCTCAGCGGCGCCTTGATGAACGCCGGGCCGATCATCCACCCGCCGCTGATCATGATGAACGCCGGTCCGCTGGAGCACTTCGACGCCTGGGACATCCACAACGAAGGCACCCAGCCGTCGATCCGCCGGGTCACCGACGCGCTGGACGCCGAGCGCATCGCGCTGCGCGAGGCACTCGGCTACCAGGCCCCGCACTTCCCGCTGGCCGACCACTACGCCGTCGACGGCGAGGAGTGGATGTACGGCCGAGCCGCGCACGAGAAGCTGACCGACAGCGGTGACTGGCGGGAGAAGATCGACCTGCTCAGCCACCGCTACATGCTGGAGGACACCCGGCTGGGCCTGTCCCTGCTGGTGTCGGTCGGCCGATGGGCGGGCGTGCCGACCCCGGTCGCGCACGGCCTGCTGAGCATGGCCTCTGCGATCACCGGCCGCGACCTCTACGCCGAGGGACGCACGCTGGAGAGCCTGGGACTGGCGGAGCTGTCCCGGGACGACCTGGCGCAGCTGCTGAGGGAAGGGTTCAAGTCGTGACCGACGAGATCGCGGTGGTCGGTGCCGGCCGGATGGGCGAGGGCATCGCGCTGGCCTACTTGGCAGCGGGCCTGCCGGTGGTGCTCGCCGACGTCAAGGAGCGCACCGACGACGAGCGCCGCGCCTACGGCGAACGCGTCCGCGAGCGCTTGGCGGAGCAGTTGCGAGCCAAGCTCGGCGACGACGCGGCACTGGCGGGATTGACGGTGTGCGGCCGGGAATCGGCGAAGCTGGCCGACGCGGCCGTGGTGTTCGAGGCGGTGCCGGAGGTCATCGAGGTGAAGCGGGACGTGCTGGCCTGGGTCTGCACCCAGGTCGGCGAGTCCGCGGTGATCGCCTCGACCACCTCGACGTTCCTGGTCACCGAGATCGCCGAGCTGGTCGACAGGCCAGGCCGCGTGGTCAACGCCCACTGGCTCAACCCCGCCGACCTGATGCCGCTGGTCGAGGTCAGCCGCAGCGAGGACACCGACCCGGACGCGGTCTCGACGCTGACCGAACTGCTCGAGCGCATCGGCAAGGTCCCGGTGGTGTGCGGCGCCTCGGCGGGCTACATCGTGCCGCGGCTGCAGGCGCTGGTGATGAACGAGGCCGCCCGCATGGTCGAGGAGGGCGTGGCCAGCGCGGCGGACATCGACCTGGCGGTCCGGGCAGGCCTCGGCCCGCGCTTCTCGGTGCTCGGCCCCCTGGAGTTCATCGACTGGGGCGGCGGTGACATCCTCTACTACGCGTCCCGCTACCTGAAGGCGCAGCTCGGCGACCGCTTCCAGCACCCGGACGTGATCGAGCGGAACATGTCGACCAACCGCCGAGGCCTCCAAGACGGAACCGGCTTCTACCACTACGACGCCGACGGAGTCCCGGACTACCGAGCAGCGCGAATGCGCGAGTTCGAAGAGATCTTCCGCCTCCGAGAACCAGAACTCCGCAACGGCACCCCAGTACCAACCCAACCAGAGGACTGAACAACAACGACCCCGATGCGGTGAAAGCAGGCTGCACGTGCAGGGCGGCAACGTGTGGTCGTTCGCCGTCGCTGAAGGTGACGCCGAGGTCTCCGAGCCCACGACCGTTCCCGGTGACGTGGTCGGACGGGAACTGCTCGAGATGATCCCGGCAGCCGCGAAGCCGGAGGACGAAGGTGCGTTCCTGGAGCAGCTGGTTGCCGAGCGCCGGGTGGTCATCCGGTTGAAGGTGGACCGGCTGTACGGCACGGCACTCGACATCGACAGCTAGGAGCTGTCAGGTCTGTTCTGGTCACAGCTACGCGTCCGCCTCGTTCTGGAGCTGGGTGACCATCCGCGGAGGACTGCTGTGTCCACAGTGGATCGGACGTCGATGTGCGTTGGTCCCCAGCGCTGCGGCGGCTCACCGATGAGGTGGAGGAATTCGGCTGGCCCGGCAGGTGCGGTGACCGTTCGACTGCTCATGAGTGACGAAGTGCCCTGATCCCGGGTGTCGCGCATGCCGCAGTCTGGACGAGATCCGGTACAGGGGAGGGGGCGATCGGGATGGCTCGCAAGCCGGTGGTGGTGGGTTACGACCTGACGGAATCGTCCCGCCGGGCGGTGTGGTGGGCGGCGCGGGAGGCCTCCAGCCGGCGTCTGCCGCTGCTGCTGGTGCACGTGCTCACCTGGCCGTTCGAGGAGCACGTTCGGATCGTCGTGCCGGGCGAGGGGGATGTGCTGGAGCCGCTGCAGGACATCCTGCGGCGGGAGCTGGGTGCGCTGGTCGAAGGCTGCCGGGAGATCGACCCGCAGCTCGAGGTGCGCGACGAGATGAAGTTCGGGGATCCGGCCGAGGAGTTGGCCGAGCTGGCGGAGGACGCAGAGCTGCTGGTGCTCGGTGGGCCACGCATCGAGGTGGAGCTCGGGGTGCTGGGCTCGACCTCGGCGGAGTTGCTGACCCGCCGCACCGGGGCCCCGGTCGCAGTGGTTCGCGGTGTTCGCGAGGAACCGAACTACGGGGCGGTGGTGGTGGGCGTCGACGGGTCGGCGCACAGTCGTCAGGCCATCGCTTTCGCTTACGAGTTCGCCTCGCGCCACGGCAAGGAGCTGGTCGCGGTGCACGCATGGAGCGACCTGCCGCTGGATCCGTACACGTGGATGGAGCACTGGGAGCTGCCGTGGGGCGAGGTGCGGGAGGAAGCCATGGAGGTGCTCGCTTCGTGCCTGGCCGGGTGGGACGAGCACTATCCCGACGTCAAGGTGCGGCGTGCGGTGAGCCCGGAGAAGCTGCCGATGCCCTGCTCCGGGAAGGGCAGGATGCGGCGCTGGTGGTGGTGGGCAGTCACGGCAGGGGACTCATCCGCCGCACGCTGCTCGGTTCGGTGAGTCACGCGGTCGTCAACCGGGCCCAATGCTCGGTTGCAGTGCTGCGCGCGAGGTGAGTTGTTCACGAAGTCGCCGTCGCGTTGCGGACGACGGCCACCGGGCACTGCGCGTGGTGCAGCACGCCCGCCGCGACCGAGCCCAGCAGGAGCCCGGTGAAGCCGCCACGCCCGCGGTGCCCGACGACTAGCAGACGGGCGTCTTCCGCTGCGGCGGCCAGCTCCGCCACCGGGTGTCCGCGTTGCGCGACTCGGCGGACCGGCACGTTCGGGTGGGAATCGGCCCAGCCCGCCAGCTGCTCGGACAGGTCTCGCAGCGTTTCGTCCTGCAGTTCGACCAGTTCGTGCTCCATGGGCGGCACGACCGGTGCGGACTCCGCGAATTCCCACACCTGCACGGCCACGAGCTCGCACTCGTACCGGGCAGCGGAATCGAACGCGTACCGCAGCGCGCCACTGCTGTACGGGGAGTTGTCCAGCCCGACCACCACCGGCCCGCTGCTGCGGTGCTCCCGGACCACGACGACCGGGCATCGCGCGTGCGCGGCCACTTTGGCGCTCACCGAGCCCAGCAGCGTCGCGGCCAGGACGCTGCGCCCGCGCGAGCCGACCACGATCAGCTCCGCGTCGTCGGAGCGCTCGATCAGCACGTCCGCGGGGGCGCCGTGCGCGACCTCCGACGTGATCTCCAGGTTCGATCGGCTGCTGGCGAAGCGGTCCTCGACCGCCCTGACGATTTGCCACGCTTCGTCGGCAGCGCGCCGATCGCCGATCACCACCACGAACCGCACCTGCTCGGCGTTCCGGAGCTCGGCCTCGTCAACAGCCCACATGGCGACTGCCAGCGACGTCGGAGAACCGTCCACGCCGACGACCACTCGTCCACTCGATCCCATGCCAACCCTCCACCGCGTCGCGGACGGACCAGTTCACCTCGGGTACCCGGATCGAGTTCGGTGCATGAGCCGTTGGGGTCGTTCAACTCTGACCACGCACTCCGGCGCAGCGTGCGATGTCGTTCTGAGCGGAAGCGCCGTGCTGCCCGCTTGAGCGGCGTCTTCTGATGAATTCGGGCGCGGAGGCAACCCCGTTGGGCGCGGTGCGTCTTTGTTGTTGAGAAAGCGGTGAGGGAACCGCTGATACGACTGGGGAAAAGGGGAGCACCATGCTCAAGCGCCACCGCATGGCGACTGCAATGACCGGCGTTCTTGGTGGAGCACTGCTGATCACCAGCTGCGGAGCAGCCTCCGCGCTCCCGTCAGCGCCCGGAGGTGACGTGGGCAATGCCAGCGCGGCCTTTGCCGGGGACATCGGCACGTCGAACTGCTCGGAAGCCGACTTCATCGCTTCCGCTTCACCTGTGGAGGGCGAGCCCGGCAGCTTCATCGTGACGTTCGGGAACCGGTCGGACAAGGTCTGCACGATCAACGGTGGTGTGCCCAACCTCCACGGGGTGGACATGACGAACTCGCCGATCGAGGAGCTGCCGGTGGAGGACGTGCGGCTTCCTGACGCGCCCAAGGGGTTCACGCTTCAGCCGGGCGACGTCGTGTACGCGGGCATTGGAACGGTCCAGGGCGACAGCGGCGACCCGAACTCGTACGTGCTCACCGGGTTCCAGGCCTCGTTGCCGGACATGCCCGACGAGCAGAATGTCCACATCATCAGCGACGGGCTGGTCAAGCTTGCCGCGAAGCAACTGCGAGTCAGCTCGCTGGTGTCCAACCCGGACGAGCTGACGCACTGAAACCGTTGTGAAGACTGAAGATTCGGGATCTTGACGCATCGAGACCGATCGATGCATCAAGGATCTGTGTCAGCTGGGCGCTTGCTCGCAGCAGGCGCCCAGCTGACATGTCACGAGTTCCCGTCTTGGTTAGGTGTCTGCGAGTTCGAGAGCGGCGAGTTCGGTTCGCGCGCTGAGGAAAAGCTGCGCGGGATGCGGGATCCGCGCCCGCCAAGTGCTTTCGCGGAGCTCGCTGGCCGGTGAGGACTCGCAGCAGGGCCGAGTGCTGGGCGCCTGGCGGCGTGCTGGCTCGCTCATCGGCCACGATGAAACCTGACTTCCTCGCAAACGAGAGAGCCCGGCACGCCAGCACCGAGAACCCACCGCCGCCGTACGTGCAGTCGTGCCACGTCCAAGCCCTCGACATCAACAGCAGATGTGATGCCGCGCCATAGCGCGAACGGTTCCAGAACGTGACCACTGCGGGTGCGGGTGCTGTCGTGCCGGTGCCCAAGGTGTCCTAAGTGGACGATCTCGGCCAGGGCGGCTGGGAGGTCGAGCCGGATCAGCCCCAGTGCTCGCGGGTCTGGCGCAGCTCCCGGTCGATCGCCCACGCGTCCGCGACGGGTCCGATGTGGTCCAGCTTGTCGGGGTTGATCACGCCGCGGATGGTCTGGATCTTCCCGTCGAGCACGTCGAGGACCATGGTGTGCAGGACCTTGCCGTCCCGGTCGCGGAAGACGGCACCGGGCTGGCCGTTGATCTCGTGCAGCTCGGAGGTCACGTCGATCTGGAACAGCCGGGGGAAGGCGGTGCCCAGCAACCGGGCCACCTTCGCCGCGCCCACGACGGTCCGGGCCAGCTGCGGGGCCTTCCCGCCGCCGTCGCCGACCAGTTGCGCGTCGGCGGTCAGCAGGTTCTGCAGCTCGCCGATGTCGCCGTTCTCCAGCGCGGCGAAGAAGCGCGTCGCCAGTTCCCGCCGCTGCCCGCGATCCGCGGCGAACCGAGGTCGGCCGGCCTGCATGTGCCGCCGCGCCCGCACCAGCAGCTGCCGGCACGCCGCCTCCGATCGCCCGACCGCCGCGGCGATCTCGTCGAACCCGAAGGCGAACACCTCCCGCAGCACGAACACCGCCCGCTCCAGCGGGCTGAGCCGCTCCAGGAGCAGCAGCGCCGCCATCGACACCGAGTCGGCCAGTTCCGCCGACCGGCCCGGATCCTGGTACGGCTCGCTGAGCAGCGGCTCCGGGAACCACGGTCCGACGTACTCCTCCCGTCGCACCCGCGCGGAGCGCAGCACGTCGATCGAGATCCGGGTGACCGCGGCAGACAGGAACGCCTTGGTCGACGTGGGCTGCGTCGACGTGGCGTCGAAGCGCAGCCACGTCTCCTGCACGGCGTCCTCGGCTTCGCCCACGCTGCCCAGGATCCGGTAGGCGATCGAGAAGAGCAGTGGCCGCAGCTCCTCGAATTCCTCGACCTTGTTCACCGCGACTCCGTTCCCGCTGGCCCCGGCCGCACTAGCCGGGGCCGCACTCGCTGCTGATCATGCGCATTGCCGGCGGGCAGGGCAACGCCCGCCGGCAGTCAGGCCTCGGACCGGTCGCCGATGCCGCTCAGTGGAACTGCCCGGGTTCGTAGGCGCCGGCCGGCTGCTGGGTGATGATGTTCAACCGGTTCGCCATGTTCATGAAGGAGATCGTGATGACCAGGGCGGTCAGCTGCTCCTCGTCGTAGTGCTCGGCGGCGTGCGCCCACACCTCGTCGCTGACCCCACCGGCCGCGTCCGCGACGCGGGTGCCCGCCTCTGCCAGCTCCAGCGCGGCGCGCTCGGGCCCGGTGAACACCGTGGCCTCCCGCCACGCCGCGACCAGGTTCAGCCGCACCGCGCTCTCCCCGGCCGCGGCGGCGTCCTTGGTGTGCATGTCGATGCAGACGGCGCAGCCGTTGATCTGGCTCACCCGCAGCGCGACCAGTTCCATGGTCGTGGCCGGCAGCGGCGATTCCTTGAGCGCCTTGCCCGCCGACATGACGTACTTGATGATCTTGCCCGCGGTCGGGCTGGCGAGGTAGTCGAGTCGAGCGTCCATGGTGTGCTCCTCCGTGGAGTTCGGTGCGTACACCACCCGAGACGAGATGGCCCGACGTCCTGTGACATCAGCGAACGTGACCCACGTCTCCCTTCTCGTTCCTCGCGCTGCCGCATCTCCGAACGACTTTCCGCGCACGCTGGAGCTGACGCCCAAGTTGACTTGGACGGTCATCGCGACCGGCGTCGGCGGTGACCTTCTGCATCCAGATGCTCTGCTCAGCCATGCCTGCATTCTCCTGGAGCCCAGTGGGCGCCCAGCGATCGCTGGTCCCCGGACCTGCGAAAATGGTGCCAGGTCGTGTTCGGGACAGGTGCTTGCGGGTGTCCTGACGTGCGCCCGAACGGCCGCCACGGCACATGCAGCAGGAGCTCGGTTTCGGGACACGATTACCTGTCCCGAAACCGTGTTGGGTAGGCGTGGGAGTGCAATCCGTGGCGTCAACTCCGATTACCCGTCTTTATGAGCGGCACCAGGTTTGAACGTGAGGGTGAAAACAGCGCCGCAGTCGGCGGCGTTGGCGGCTGCGACGGATCCGCCGTTGCGGTGGGCGAGTGCCGCGGTGATGGGCAGTCCCAAGCCGGTGCCTTCGCTGGTGCGGGCGGTGTCGGCGCGGGTGAAGCGGTCGAAGATTTGCGGGATCAGTTCGGGGTCCAGGCCGGGTCCGTGGTCTCGCACTTCGATGACCACGCTGCCGTCTGTCTGGCGGTCTTGGGCTCGGATGGTGATGGGGTCGGACCCGTGCTGGACGGCGTTGGCGAGCAGGTTGCTCACCGCTCGGTGTAGGTCGTCTGGATTGGCCTTGATGGTCAAGTCGGTAGGGCAGTCCACGCGGACGTCGTGCACTTCGGTGAGGACGCGAAGACGGTCGACGACTGACACCAGGAGGGGACGAAGCTCCACAGCGGACGCTTGTGGCCTGCCGTTGGTGCGTTCGGCGCGGGCGAGCAGGAGGAGGTTCTGGGCGAGTTGTGAGAGCCGCTCGGTTTCGCTCAACGCCGACCGGAGTGCTGCGGTGAGTTCGTTCTGGGTTCGGGGGCGTCGCAGGGCGAGTTCGAGTTCGGTGGTGAGCACGCTCAGCGGGGTGCGCAGCTCGTGGCTGGCGTCGGCGACGAACTGCCGCTCGCGGTCGAGTGCTGTGTGCAGGCGGCCGAGCAGGTCGTTGAAGGTGTTGCCCAGTCTGGAGATCTCGTCACGGCTTGCCGGGACCGGGAGCCGTTGTTCGGGATCCTCCGCGGTGATCGACGCAGCGCGGACTCGCATGCGTTCGACCGGGCGCAGCGCACCGGCGGTCAGCAGGTAGGCGCCGACGGCTGCCGCCACGAGCACGATGGGGAACGCCACCGCCAACTCCTGGGCGAGGTCGGCCGTTGCGGCATCGCGGTCGGCGAGGCTCACCGCAGCCACCGCAACGCGGGATTCACTCGTGGCAGGTCCTGCTGCGATGCGCACGGGCCCCGTCAGCGCGCTGACTCCAGGGTGTTCGACGATGATCGGGCCACGTTGGGCGGCAGCGAATTCCGAGGGATTCAGCAGCGGCTGATCGCCGATTTCGCGGGAACTGGCGACAACCTTTCCATCGGAGTCGAGGACCTGCTCCGCGGTGTCCCGGCCGCTGGCCAGAACGGGCGAGACCGCCTCGGCCGCCGATTGCACGTCGTGCAGTCGGTACTGCAGTGATTCCGCAATCGACTCGTCGAGCGAGGCTCGGGAGTTGGCGACGGTGCCGAAGGCGGCGGCGGTGAGGATCAAGGCCATCGTGAAGGTGAATGCGGCGGTCAACCGAAGCCGCAGGGGCCAACGACTGATCATCGGTGCCCCGCATCTGCTCGGCCGCCGTCCGCGCGCAGCCGGTATCCGGTGCCGCGCACGGTTTCCAGGGAACTGACGCCGAAGCGGCGATCGATCTTGTCGCGCAGGGCTCGGATGTGGACGTCGACGACGTTGGACCGCGACTCGTAGGCGAAGTCCCAGCAGTGCTCCAGCAGGGCTTCGCGGGTGAGCACGGCGCCGGGGCGCCGCAGGAACTCCTCCAGCAGCGCGTATTCCTTGGCGGTGAGCGCTATCTCGTCCGCGCCTCGCCAGCACCTTCGGCTGGACGGGTCCACGCGCAGATCTCCAGCGACGAGCTGCGTCGGTCGGGGAACCGGGCCTCGCCGGGTCAACGCGCGCAGGCGGGCGAACAGTTCTTTGAGGTGGAACGGTTTGGTCAGGTAGTCATCGGCTCCGTCGTCGAGGCCGGTGATGCGGTCGTCCACGGCTGCGCGGGCCGTGAGAATCAGGACCGGCACCCACACCTTGCTGTCGCGCAGTCGCCGGCAGACCTCGAACCCGGACAGCTCGGGCAGCATCACGTCGAGCACGACCGCGTCGTAGATGCGGCTCGTCGCCGCGTCGAACCCGTCAGCACCGTCGGTGGTGACGTCGACCGCGTAGCCCTCTTCGATAAGGCTCCTGCGCAGCAGCCCAGCCATTTTCGGTTCGTCCTCGACGACCAGCACCCGCATGGCCGTTCACCTCCGACCCAGCGTGGCGACCCGGCGGGACGAGCGCGGTTCCGCCTTCATCGACGCTTCATGTCCAGGCGATACCCCTGAACTCAGAAAACCACGGTTGCACACCCGGCTTGCAGGAGAAATCCCCTTGGGAAGAGGAGCGGCGACGTGGCCGACGGGCGAGCGCGACGACCTTGACCGGCCTGCACGTCGGGATTGAGCGCGCGTGGGCGGTCGATTGGAGGCCAGAGATGTCGAGCACTCGCGCAACGGCCGCGCGTCGAGCAGCAGTTCCGATCCTGGCCGTGTTGCTGGCGGCGCTGGCGGGATGCGGAGGTGCGCCGACTCCAAGCGGTCGAGGAGAAGGGCCGGAGACCGGCCCGGGCGGGCACCAGCCGATCGCCACAGCCGACGCCGACTGGAGAGGCGTTGCGGACGCGCTGGGCCGACCGGGCAAGCTCACCGACAACAACACGGTCTACCGCGTCGCGCTGACCAGGTCGGACCTCACCAACGTGGTCTCGCAAGGCGTCGCCATCAAGCCGGGCTTGTCCCTGGGCGGCTACGCCACGTTCACCAGGTACGACGACACCACGATGCTCACGGGAGACCTCGTGGTGACGGAGAAAGAACTGCCCAAGGTCACCGACGCGCTGCAAACCCACGGCATCGAACAAACCGCTCTGCACAAGCACTTGCTGGAGCAGTCCCCGCCGGTGTGGTGGACCCACATCCACGGCATGGGCGACCCGGTCCAGCTCGCGCAGGGCGTGCGGGCCGCACTGGACGCCACCGCAATCCCACGAGCCACTCCAGCCGCTCAGCAACCACCGGTCGATCTGGACACCACCGGCATCGACAACGCGCTCGGGCGCAAGGGAACAGCTGACGGCGGGATCTACAAGTTCAGCATCGCCCGCAAGGACGTCGTCACCGACTCCGACCACGTCGTCCCGCCAGGAACAGGTGTCAACACCGCGCTGAACTTCCAGCCCGTCGGTGGCGGTAGGGCCGCGATCAACGGCGACTTCGTGATGACCGCACCAGAAGTGGAGAAGGTGATCCAGGCGCTGCGCAAGGGCGGGATCAGCGTGGTCGAGCTGCACAACCACAGCCTCACCGACGAACCCCGGCTGTTCTACCTGCATTTCTGGGGCGTCGACGACGGTGTGGCACTGGCCAAGTCGCTTCGGGCGGCTGTTGACGCCACGAACGCTCAACCCGTGCGGTAGCCAGCGGGAGAGGAGCGGCGCGATGAGATCGTCTACTGCGACTTCGAGGGGTCGCTGGTGGGCACTGGTTGCTCTCGGCGCGCTGGTGCTGGCGATCGTTGTGGTCGCGGCGATGGCATACCTGCGTCCGCGTCCTCCGCCGGCGGTCGCGTTGCCGCTGCGCGCTGCCGGCGAGGTGGACCTGCCAGGTGGGGGCTCGCGGTTCGACTACGCGAGCCTGGACCCGGACCGTGGCCTGCTGTTCGTGGCGCACCTCGGTGCCAGCGAGGTCATCGAGGTCGATGTGCGTGCTTCCCGGGTGGTGCGCGTGATTCCGAACGTGTCGCAAGTGCACGGAGTGCTCGTGGCCCCCGCGCTGCACCGCGTCTACGCGACGGCCACGGGGCGCAACGAGATGGTCATGCTGGACGAGGACACAGGTCAGGTCGTTGGCCAAGCCCCGACCGGCGACTACCCCGACGGCTTGGCCTACGATCCGCTCCGCAACGCGGTGTGGACGACCAACGAGCGCGGCGGCACGGAGACCATCATCGACGCCGCGACCGGCACCGTGCGGGGCACGGCGGCGCTGGGCGGAGAGGTCGGCAACGTCACCTACGACCCGGTCAGCGACCGGATGCTGGTGGACGTGCAGGCCCGAAACGAACTCGCCGTCCTGGATCCGTCCACGCTCGCCGTGACCAGGAGGATCGCGCTGCCGGGCTGCGACCACGACCACGGCTTGGCGTTGGATCCGGCGCAGCACCTGGCCTTCGTCGCATGCGACGGCAACACGAGATTGCTGACCGTCGCACTGGACTCCGAGGCGGTCAGCGGGACCGCGGATGTCGGACGGGACCCCGACGTGCTGGCGTACGACCCCGGCACGAGTCGTTTGTACGTCGCGGCGGAGAGCGGGTGGTTGACCGTGCTCGACGTGCGCAGTGGTCAGCCGGTTGTGATCGGATCGGGTTTCCTGGCAACGGATGCGCACGTGGTCGCCGTGGATCCGGTCAGCCACCACAGCTACTACCCGGTACCAGCCGGGACGACCGGCCGACCAGCGCTGTTGGATCGTGAACCCGTGCCGTGACGCAGGCTGGCATTGGCTGGAGCGGGACGCGCACACTGCGGCCGTTCAGTTCCAGGTGTTTGACGGCGGGCCGCGGTATCACGCCGGTGGCCGGACTGCCTGGGCGTGCCCGCAACGGATGTGTCCCAGTTTTGCCGGTGGAGCCGGCGCCGGGATCACCTGGATCTACGGCCTGCCGTTGTAGATCCGTTTTCCATCCAGGCATGCCCCAAAGACGACGTCCAATGCCGGACCTGTCATTTCCCGACGTCTGGTTGTGCGGTTCTCGGCCGGTCAGCGTGGGTGTCGGGCGGCGGATCCGGGGCGAGGGTGCCGTCCGGGGCGATGTGGTCGAAGATCTGGTCGACCAGGGCGAGCACGTGCGGATCGTCGACGCTGTAGAGGTGGCGGCGCCCGTCGCGGCGTGCGGTGATGACCCCCGCGAGGCGGAGCTTGCTCAGGTGCTGGCTGACCGTCGCGATGCTGATCCCGACTCGTTTGGCGAGCGTACCGACGTCGTCGGAGCTGTGTGCGATCAGCCACACCAGGTGTAGTCGGGGTGGGCTGGCGAGCAGGGCGAAGGTCGCCGCACCGGCAACCAGCTGGGCTTCGGTCGGTTCGGTGTCTCGCCCGGGAAGGCCGGGTTTTGCGGCAGGCGGCGCGGGATTTTTCGGCATGGCGAGCTCGATTGTTCCTGAAGCCGGACCAGGTGGGTAGTCGCCGCGCAAACACTTCGTTGGTTGCGAAAACTACGAAATGAATGCGACGGTGTTGTCGTTCCGAAGGGGAGTAGTCCGAGAAGTCCACTGTCGACATGCTGAGATCCCGTCTCCGGCAGTGGCACCCGCGGTGCGGGTGGACGAGACCTTCGGCCAGCAGATGTGCGCCTGGCCGAGACCCCTGGACGTCGCGGTCGAGGCCGCGGTCCGGGAAGGGGTTCGATGTCGGCCAAGGTGTTGCGTTCGCTCGCGCTGTGCGGGGCGTTGACGGTGCCCGCTCTCGTCCTCCGGGTGACCGGGCTGTCGCCGACTCCGGTCGTGGGGCTGCTGCTGTTCGGGATGGCTGTGGTGGCTTCGTCGTTCGTGCTGGCGTGGGCGGCGGAGGCGGCTCAGGTCGACATCTCGGGCGGGTTGGCAATCGCGATCCTGGCGGTGATCGCGGTGCTGCCCGAGTACGCGGTCGACCTGTTCTTCGCCTACACCGCCGGTAGCGACCCCGAGTACGTCGCCTACGCGGCGGCGAACATGACCGGGTCCAACCGGCTGCTGCTCGGACTGGGCTGGTCGCTGGTGGTGATCGTCGCGCTCGCGCTGGCCAAGAAGCGCACCGGCAGGACCGTGCGGGAGCTGACCCTGGAGTCCGGCCACCGGGTGGAGCTCGGGTTCCTCGCGATCGCCTCGGTGGTGGCCTTCGTCGTGCCCGCCACCGGTCGGATCTCGCTGCTGTTCGGGTGTGCCCTGCTCGGTTTCTTCCTGTTCTACCTGTGGAAGGTCTCGCGTGCCGAGGCCGAGGAGCCGGAACTGGTCGGCGTCGCCGCGACCATCGGGGCACTGCCGAAGCACGTGCGCCGCACGCTGGTGGCCGGGCTCTTCCTGTTCGCCGCCGCGGTGATCGTGGCCTGCGCCGAGCCCTTCGCGGACTCGCTGATCGCCACCGGCACCCAGCTGGGCATCGACCAGTTCCTGCTGGTGCAGTGGCTGGCCCCGCTGGCCTCGGAAGCGCCGGAGTTCATCGTGGCGATCCTGCTCGCGGTGCGGGGCAAGGGCGGGGACGCGATCGGGATGCTCATCTCCGCCAAGATCAACCAGTGGACACTGCTGGTCGGCAGCCTGCCGCTGGCCTACTTGCTCGGCGGCGGTGGCACCGCCCTGCGCCTCGACGCCCGCCAGGTGGAGGAGTTCCTGCTCACCGCGACGCAAACGCTGCTCGGGGTCGCCGCGCTGCTGGCGCTGAGCTTCCCGCGCTGGGCCGCGTGGACGCTGCTCGGGCTCTTCGCCGCCCAGTTCGCGCTCCCGGGGCAGACCGCGCGATACGTGTTGTGCGGCGTCTACGCGGTCATCGCGATCGCCGCGCTCATCCGCAACCGCCGCCACATCCTGCCCACCCTCGCCGCACCGTTCCGCAAGCAGGTCGAAGAGGCGAGTCCGGCTGGGGATGCGGAGCGCGCTGCCGCTGTGCGCTGAGATCTCGAACTCGTGGACGTTGTTCCGACGTGGCGCATTGGCTGAAGAGCGCCACCACCCCGTCAAAGGCTTCCCACCGCCCGGCAGGGTCTGCGCTATGGCCCGCGGCCACCACACGATCTTGGGTTGTCCACACAACTACTCATGATCAACTGGTGGCCGCGCCCATCTACACCGACCCCCACCAGGCAAGATCACGAAGTCCGGCTGGAGTACGAGCTTCGTTCGCGAACACGATTCGTAGCCCGTGGCCCGCCCTGGTGTCACTGACCGCCCTTCTGGATGTAGGAGCGGACGAATTCGGCGGCGTTGTCCTCGAGGACGTCATCGATGTCGTTCAGGAGGGATTCGGTGCCGTCGTCGAGCTCGTGGCGGCGGTCCGCACCACGCGGTGCGAGGGCGGGCGGGTCGTCGTCGTGGTGGATGTGCTTGCGGCTCTTCTCCTGTCGCATTGCGCACCTCCTGCGGTCGGTACCCCGTTCTCCACGCTTGAGCCGTCGAGGGTGGTCTGCTTCCAAGGATTCGAAGCGGCAGCAGATCCCGTACAGGGGCCTTCGGCCCTTCTCCGGCGGGCCGACGAGGCATGAGATGGCAAGCGGGGACGGGCAGTTTCCAATCTTGGTGGTGAGGGCTGTGCGGTCGCGAGTTCCTTCGGACGACGCCGTCTTGTTCGACGGGAACTGGGTGGACATCGTGAGTGAAGCCGAGGCAGCCGGACGCACGGTCGCGGGGCTGTTCGAAGCCAGGGGTGAGGCGACCGGCCTGGGACGAGACGTACGGGTAGAGGTGGAGGTCGGTCCTCCCGGGAGTCCCTTGGTGGCTTGGCTGTTGTGCACAGGGCGGGCGCGGTGCTCCAGTTCCGGCACGGCAGTGATCCGCATTCACCTTGAAACTGCGGGATCTGGCTGGGCAACGGCACTGCGCATGCCAGCGGCCTATGGGGAAGCCTATTGCGCCGTGCTGACCGAAGAAGCCGGCGCAATGGCGGCGAGCCACGTCGTGCTCGCTGCGGAGCCGATCAATGTACCCAAGCCTCGTCAGCTGACTCGGGCGGTGGGTGCGGGAAGTGGTCAGAGATCAGCGTCCCGCGCGAGCGCTCGTTGACGCGTCGCGGGACGCGGGGTTGCTGGTGGTCGGGAGTCATGGGCGGGCCCGATCCGCCGGGCCGTGCCGGGATCGGTTAGCCACGCCGTGGTGCACGCCGCACCGTGCAGTGTCGCGGTTCTGCGCGGATGAAAAGCCCGAAGCGGAGGCTGCCGTGGGTTCGATGTTGTGCGGTAGGGCCGCTCGCCTGCGCTCAGAGCGGCTGACATGGTCGCCCTTACGAACGGGCGCACATCCACCCAGCACTCCGGGCAAGAGGTCAGTCGGCCCTGGGCCGGCCGGACCGAGAGGGGGAACGTGTCGGAGGGGCCCCGACATCCCGCTGAACTCCGGGAGTTCTTGGAGGTGGAGGTCATGCCGTTCGTCGATCGCAGGGACGCAGGACGGCGGCTGGGCAAGAAGTTGCGATATCTGAGGGGGCCCGACGTTGTGGTGCTCGGGCTACCTCGCGGTGGTGTTCCAGTCGCGTTCGAAGTGGCCCGGGGGCTGGACGCGCCGCTGGACGTGATCGTGGTGCGGAAGCTGGGGGTGCCCTTCCACCAGGAACTGGGGATGGGGGCGATCGGTGAAGGAGATGTCCGCGTCGTCAACGACGACGTCGTGCGGCGGGCCGGGATCGGTCCCGGGGAGCTGGCCGACGTCGAGCGGCGGGAGCGCGCCGAGCTGGAGCGGCGTGCGCAGCACTTCCGCCGCGGGCGCGCGCGGGAGCAACTGGCGGGGCGGACCGCAGTCGTGGTCGACGACGGGGTCGCCACCGGTTCTACCGCTGAGGCGGCCTGCCGGATAGCCCGCGCGCAGGGTGCTGAGCGAGTGGTGCTGGCTGTGCCAGTCGGGGCGCCTGATGCGTTGGACGGGCTTGGCGGGGTCGTCGACGAGTTGGTGTATCTGGAGGCGCCGGAGCACTTCGTGGCGATCGGGCAGTGGTACGCGAACTTCGCGCAAACCTCGGATGCGGAGGTCCTGGATCTGCTCCACCGGGCTGCCCGGACTCATCCGGTATCGCCTGGTGGCCCTGCGGAGGATCCCGACGTGTGGATGCGCGATGAGGAGGTGCGGGTGCAGGCCGGGCGGGTGCGGCTGGCGGGGCACCTCACCGTGCCCGAGGCGGAGCGCGCTGAGGGAGTCGTCGTTTTCGCGCACGGCAGCGGCAGCAGCCGACACAGCCCGCGCAACCGGTACGTCGCCGGAATCCTCAACAGGGCAGGCCTGGGGACCTTGCTGTTCGACCTGCTCGACGAGAGCGAGGAGTTCGACAGGGCGAACGTGTTCGACATCGAACTGCTGGGGCACCGGCTGGTCGAGGCGACCGAATGGCTGCGCGCCCAGCCGGAGGCCGACGGCCTGGGCATCGGCTACTTCGGAGCCAGCACCGGCGCTGCCGCCGCGTTGTGGGCCGCTGCCGAAGCCCCCACCGGGGTGGCCGCTGTCGTCTCCCGCGGCGGGCGGCCCGACCTGGCTGCCGAGCGCCTGGCCGAAGTCCGGGCACCGACCTTGTTGATCGTCGGTGGGCGCGACGACGCGGTCATCGGCCTCAACCAGCAAGCCCGAGCCGTGCTCAGGTGCGAGAACCGACTGGCGATCGTGCCCGGCGCGACCCACCTCTTCGAAGAGGAAGGAACTCTCGACCAAGCTGCAGGACTGGCCCAGGACTGGTTCATCGACCACCTCACGCCAGCCAGACAACCCATCCTCTGACACTTCGCCACTCCAGGCGGTTGCGGCCGAGCAGGCTTGCTGGACGTGGGTACGCAGCAGGTGTGCGACGAGCTGGAGCCGACCAGCTGCCCGGGCCCGGCTCGAACCCTGTGGCCTGGACGGAGTGATCGTTTGACGCACGCGCTGAACGCCGTCGTCATCCGAGCGAATGCCCGGAGACCGGTGCGGAGGGGGACGTTGGTTACTGCGCGAGTGATAGCCGCGGCCGACACTGGACGTGGAGGCGCATCAGGAGGTGACGGCATGCCTTTCGGTGATCGCAGGGACGCGGGGTCGCGGCTGGGCGAGCAGCTGCTGCACTTGCGCGATGAGAGCCCCATCGTGCTGGGTCTGCGTCGGGGTGGCGTTCCGGTCGCCTTCGAGGTGGCTCGAGCGCTGGGCGCTCCGCTCGACGTGATCGTCGTCCGCAAGCTCGGCGTCCCCTCCCACCCGGAATTGGGCATGGGCGCGATCGGGGAGGGCGATGTGCGCATCATCAACGACGAGGTGATGTGGCGAACCGATGTGCGCCCCGACGAACTGGCCGAGGTGGAGCAACGGGAGCGCATTGAGCTGGACCGCTTGGCTCAGCTGTTCCGCCGCCGTCGCGCGCGGGTGGAGCTTTCGGGGCGAACGGCGGTCATTGTCGATGACGGGATCGCCACCGGCTCGACGGCGGCGGTGGCTTGCCGTGTTGCTCGTGTGCAAGGTGCGACGCGGGTCGTGTTGGCGGTGCCGGTGGCGCCGCGTGGTGCGCTGGAAAGGTTGCAGGAGTCCGTGGATGAGCTCGTGTGCTTGGAATGCCCGGAGCATCTCCGGACGATCGGCGAGTGGTACGCGGACTTCAGCCAGATCTCTGACGTGGCGGTCGTGGACCTGCTCGAGCAGGCCGCGCAGCCGCATTCCCCGCCTGTCATTGCGCCTCGCCCGGACCTCGGTGAATGACTGCGGGATGCGGCCGTCGGCAGCGGAAGCAGGTCGATGCTCCGAATGGTGCGAGTGGGCATCGGCCAAGTCGGTGGCGCTGGGCCCGCGCGAGTACGCAACCGGCCTTCAGGGTTCCCAGAGCTACGGTGTGCAGCGCTGGTACGCGCTCCAGCCGCGCTAGCTCGGGCAGGAGCGGTGGAGGCCCTCGTCAGAGCCACGTTTCGATCGCGAGGAGGTCGCGCATGGAGATGACGCCGATGACCATGTGCCCTTGCTTCACCGGTAGGTGGCGGACGCCGGCGTCGAGCATCCGGCGTGCGACATCCTTGGTGTCGTCGCTGACGGTCGCTGTTTCGAGCTGCTGGGTGGCGAACGAAATGGCAGTCGACTCCTGCGGATCAGCTCGTTCCGCGATCGCTCGGACCAGGTCGCGCTCGGAGATGATGCCGATGATCCGGTCGTTGTCCAGCACGGCGAGGGCCCCGACGTGATCAGCCGCCATCTTCCGAGCCACTTCGGCGAGCGGATCGGATGCCCCGCAGGTCAACGTCCCGGGGCGAAAGACTTCATCGACTCGCACGGTTTCCTCCCTTTCAGCCGGTTGTTGGACGAGCGGTCGTGGTGCGACCACGGTGACCTGGCGGGTGCCCAGAAGCGCCAGTCCGGCTCACTGCCCCCTGCGGGCCACCGGGATCTCCTTGTGCGTCTCGGCTTCTCGACGCGGCATGCGGATGGTGAGGATGCCGGCCTCGTATTCGGCCTTGACGTCGTCGGTGTTGCAGCTGGCCGGTAGCAGCAGGGTGCGGCTGAACGCGCCGTAGTGGAATTCGCTGTGGCGTGCTGAGCGTTCTTCGTGCTTGCGTTCGGCGTCGATCTTGAGCTGGTTGCCTTCGACGTTGATGTGGATGTCCTTGTCGGGGTCCACACCGGGAAGTTCGCACCGAACCACGAATTCATCCTTCTCGGCGTAGGCCTCCACCCGCATCGCGTGGCGTTCACCGAAGGGCCACTCGGTTTCGAACATCTGGAAGATGTCCGGCAGGCCCAGGCCAGGCCGGGGCTGCAAACTGGTCATGATGTCCTCCCGAGGTGAAGGGTGGGTGAACTCAGCGTCCGTCCGGCAGGCAGCGGGGGGTAGGGCCGACCGGCCCGTTCCCGCCTTGGGAGCCGTGGGGCTTCGAACGGGAACTGGCGAATCCCGAGTTGTGCGACCTCGGCGCAGCCGTACGGTCGAGGTGCGAAGGGGAAGCCCTGAACAGGCCTGCCCGGAGACGCAGACGGAGCCGTCCCGGCGACGACCGCGAACGGCGCTGCGGGTGATGCCGATCGGCACACCGGTCAGCCGCTGCGGCACCAGAGTGCTGCGCTCGACAGACGTATCTTGCGGCGCGTGGCACGGTGCTCGGTACCCATCACCCGAACTCGCAGTTTCCGATCAGCTCCGCGATCGACTTCGGGGGATACGAGATGAGGTCCAGAACTGGAGCGTCACCGGCGCGCTTCGTCGCGTCGGACGGTGTCGGAATCGTCCAGAGCCATTGCGCGGTGGTGGTCTTCATCGGCGATCGGGCCTACAAGGTCAAGAAACCGGTCGATCTCGGCTTTCTCGACTTCAGCACTGTGGCAGCCCGTGAGCGCGCGTGCCGCCGCGAAGTCGAGCTCAACCGGCGACTTGCGCCCGACGTCTACCTCGACCTCGCCCAGGTCCTCGACGGGCACGGCAAGACCTGTGACTGGGTGGTGGTGATGCGCCGGATGCCCGCGTCGCGCCGCCTCTCGGCCTTGATATCGAGCGGAGCGGATGTGCGTGCCGACGTGGAGAAGCTGGCCCGCGTACTCGCTTCCTTCCACAGCACTGCGCGGCGCGGACCGGACATCGACGTCGCGGGCAGCCGCTCGGCGCT